>NZ_JBLVOL010000075.1:0-8299 GCF_053543755.1 Achromobacter semiaridum
ACCATCTCGGGCTTGAGCACGCCGCCGGCGGACAGGCCCAGGAACACATCGGCGTCCTGAATCACTTCGGCCAGCTTGCGGGCATCGGTCTTTTGCGCGAAACGCGCCTTGTCCGGGTCCATGAGTTCGACACGGCCTTCGTAGACCACGCCTTCGATGTCGGTGACCCAGATGTTTTCCAGCGGCAGGCCCAGGTCCACCATCAAATCCAGGCACGCCAGGGCGGCGGCGCCCGCGCCCGAGGTCACGACCTTGACCTTCTTGATGTCCTTGCCCACGACCTTCAAGCCGTTGATGAACGCCGCCGATACCGTAATGGCGGTGCCGTGCTGGTCGTCGTGGAAAACGGGGATCTTCATGCGCTCGCGCAGCTTGCGCTCGACGGTGAAGCACTCCGGCGCCTTGATGTCTTCCAGATTGATGCCGCCGAAAGTAGCTTCCAGCCCGGCAATGATCTCGACCAGCTTGTCCGGATCGGTTTCGTTGATTTCGATGTCGAACACATCCAGGCCGGCAAACTTCTTGAACAGCACCGCCTTGCCTTCCATGACGGGCTTGGACGCCAGCGCGCCAATGTTGCCCAGGCCCAGCACGGCCGTGCCGTTGGTGATCACGCCCACCAGGTTGCCGCGCGCGGTGTAGCGAAACACATTGGCCGGATCGGCCACGATTTCTTCACAGGCCGCCGCCACGCCGGGCGAATACGCCAACGCCAGGTCGCGTTGGTTGGTCAGCTGCTTGGTCGGGGTGACCGAGATTTTTCCGGGGCGACCGTGCTCGTGATATTCAAGGGCGGCTTTGCGAAGGTTGGCATCCATAGGGCGGCTACTGGCGATAAGTGAAACAGAGGGAGGAATTCTATTCCCATGGCGCGCGCGGCGATACGTTTGCGAAAGCGCACGCGAGAGCGCGCCCACTGGACAGGGCAAGCGCCGAAATCTTACAGCAACCTGAACGAATTTCAGGTTTCATTGGGCAGGAATAAGGGAAATCGCCCAGCAGGGTCGAACAGCGTCTTCACGCGACCATCCAGCCGAAACGTCGCCAGGCCGGGGGGCGCCGGGGAAGGAACATTTACGCCGGGCTGGGGCTCCGGGTGGGGCTGCGGCTGCGGCAGCGCGAAGGGAGGTGCATCGGTCAGCGTGACGCCTTGCACCCAGGCCAGCGTGCCGCCATGACCCAACAGCAGATGCGCCAGATTCACCGTGGCCGGCGCTTGCGGTTTCAGGGCGTCCAACCGATAGCGGCCCAGCCAGTGATAACCGTCGTTGGTGGCGAACGCGTCGCCGCCCGAGGCCAGTTGGAACAGCGCGGGCACCAGGGCCTGCACGGTGGCCGATCGCAAGGGCTGCACGTCGGCCTCGCCGAACGGCCCCAGCGTTTCCTCGATGCCGTCGGCCAGCATCACGTCCACCGCCAGCACGCCCGAGGCCGCGCAGCAACCCGCCGGCCAGGGCGCCGGTGCAGCCAGCCATTCGGCCAGGGTCATGGCGTCAGGGAAACCGGCAAACTGCCGCAGCCCGGCCTGGGCCAGCGCGGCCATCGGCACGCCAGGCTGCGCCCGCCAGCGCGGGATGTCGCCGGCCAGGCGCGCCAAACCCGCCATCCGGGATGGGTCGATACGCAAACGCGGCGCGCTGCTCGGCGCGTAAGGCCCCGTTGCGCCCTCCAGCGCCATCACGACGCGATATTCGGCGCACAGCGCGCGGGCGTGCGCCACGTCGCCGTCACGCGCGGGCGTCAGAATGGCTTGCGCGCCACCCGGGCCGTTCTCGCCCAGATCAACAACCTGGCCTTGGCACAGCAGCTTCAGCCGCTGCATGAAGGCGGCCCATGGCGTTTGCGCGGGTCGCCTGCCAAGCAGGAAAGCGCGCCGGGATGGCTGCATGACTACAATTCCTTTTTGCTTCAAAGACGCTTTTCGAGAATCCGATGCCCCGCCTTGCCGCTCGCACTCAAGACTTTCTGACATTCCAGGTAGTGGAACTATTCAAGCAGGCGCAGGCGCTACAGGCGGCGGGCCACGACATTATCAGCCTGGGCATCGGCGAACCGGACTTTACCGCGCCGCCCCAGGTGGTGGAAGCGCTGGAACGCGCCGCCCGCGCCGGGCTTAGCGGCTACGGCCCACCCGCCGGGCTGATGCCGCTGCGCGAGGCCATTGCGCAGTTCTACCATGACAAGTTCGGCGCCAGCATCAATCCGGCGCGCGTTATTGTCACGGCGGGCGCATCCGGCGCGCTGACGCTGGCGTGCGCGGCGCTGGTCAACCATGGCGGCGAAGTCCTGATGCCGGACCCGTCCTACCCGGCCAACAGCAACTTCGTGCTGGCGGCGGGCGGTGTGCCGCGTTTGATTCCCAGCTCTGCCGCCAAGCGCTTCCAGCTGTCGGCCGACGACGTGGCCCGGCACTGGACGCCGGCGACGCAGGGCGTGCTGGTGGCCTCACCCAGCAACCCCACCGGCACATCCATCGCACACGAAGAACTGGCGCAACTGCTGGCCGAGGTTCGTGCTCGCGACGGCTTTGCCATCGTCGATGAAATCTACCTGGGATTGTCATATGAAAATGCGCCGCGATCCGCGTTGACGCTGGACGATGACATCATCGTCATCAACAGCTTTTCCAAATACTTCCACATGACCGGCTGGCGCCTGGGCTGGATGATCGTGCCGCAAGACATGGTGGCACCCGTGGAAAAAATTGCCGCCAGCCTGGCGATCTGCGCGCCCACGCTGGCCCAGCACGCCGCGCTGGCATGCTTTACCGAACAGGCAATGAAAACCTTCGAGCACCGGCGCGAAGCGTTCAAGCAGCGGCGCGACTACCTGTTGCCCGAATTCGAACGCCTGGGCATCCACGTGCCGGTCAAGCCGGACGGCGCGTTCTATATCTATGCCGACATCAGCCACCTGGGCATGGACAGCGCCACGTTTTCGCAGCAGCTGCTGCTGCAAGCGGGCGTGGCTGCCGTGGCAGGCCTGGACTTTGGACCGGCCCACGGCAAGCACACCATGCGCTTTTCCTACGCAACGGGGCTGGACCGCCTGGAAGAGGCCGTAGCCCGGATCGGCAAGCTGCTGCAACGCTGATCCACAACGTGCCCCCGCATCGGTCAACCGGTGCAATGCCGGCGCCACAAAAAAAGCGCGCTCGGTAAAGAGCGCGCTTTGTCGTTCCGCGTAGCGGGAAGGATCAGTCCCGAGCCAGGGCAATGCCCGATGCCAGGGCAAGCCGCCGGCGTTCCGCCTGCACCTTGGCACCGTAACCGTTGTCGTCGGGCCCCGTGGACCCCACGTAACAGGCCAGTCCGGCGTCTACCGAACCGCGGCGGTTGATGCAGTCCCGCAGAATTGTTGCCCCCACGCCGATGTTGGCGGCCGGGTCCAGGGCGGTCTTGCCCACGGCGTCGAATTTGTCCTGGTGGACGCTGGTCATCACCTGCATCAAGCCTTGCGCGCCCACATGGCTTTCGGCCAGGGGGTTGTAACGCGACTCGATGGCGATGACCGCCAGCACCAGCAAGGGGTCCAGCTGCTTTTCGCGGCTGACCTTGTAAACGGTGTTCAACAGCGGGCCGGTGGCGTCATACGCCACCTTGTATTTGCGCGAGATATAGTTGCGCAACGCTTCGGCCTGCGGACCGGTCGCCGACAAGGCGGGCTTCTTGGGCACCGGCGGCGCGACGCGCGCCGGCCCCAGCATGCCCGTGGCATTGCTGGCGGGAGCAGTTGGTACGGCCATGGCAATTGCCGACGCAGTGTCGGAACCGAGTTCGGAGCCGGTGTCGGGTTCGACGCCGGTTTGCATGGATGAAGGCGCTAGGGCGGTCAACAAGGCTTTGTGCACTTGCAATGCCTGGTCGCGCAAACCTGGCAGGGCAAATCCCATGCTTACCGTCACAATCACCGCGATGCCCAGATAGACTGAGCAGATACGCAAGGACTCGGCAAGATATTCGTGCACTCCTTGGGCCATATTCCTGAACAGGCTGGCCACTGACGCATCGGGCATGAAAACCTCCTGCGTGGAAAAAGAGGGAGTCAATGTTAACCTCTCTTTCGACCTCAAATGTAACCAAATCGCTGGGATCTGTAGTGAAATACCGCGACCTTAGAGACTTCCTCGCCCAACTTGAACGCATGGGCGACCTCAAACGCATTGCCGCGCCGGTGTCCACCCGGCTGGAAATGACCGAGATTTCCGACCGCGTGCTGCGCGCCGAAGGGCCGGCCCTGCTGTTTGAAAAAGCGCTGCACGACGGCCAACCGGCACAGATGCCGGTATTGACCAACTTGTTCGGCACGCCGTCGCGGGTAGCGCGCGGCATGGGCGCCGACAATGTCAGCGCGCTGCGCGATATCGGCGAACTGCTGGCGTCGCTGCGCGAGCCTGAAGCCCCCAAGGGCCTGCGCGACGCGCTGGCCAAGGTGTCGATGCTGAAGGCGGCGCTGTGGGACATGAGCCCGAAAAACGTCAAAAGCCCGGCCTGCCAGGAAATTGTCTGGGAAGGCAAGGACGTGGACCTGACCCGCTTGCCCATCCAGACCTGCTGGCCCGGCGATGTAGCGCCGCTTCTGACGTGGGGCCTGGTGATCACGCGCGGCCCTAACGCCAAGCGGCAGAACCTGGGCATCTACCGCCAGCAGCTGCTGGGCCCCAACAAGCTCATCATGCGGTGGCTGTCGCATCGCGGCGGCGCGCTGGATTTCCGTGACCACGCGCTGGCCCACCCCGGCACCCCGTTCCCGATCGCCGTGGCGTTGGGCGCCGACCCGGCCACGACGCTGGGCGCCGTCACCCCCGTGCCCGACAGCCTGTCCGAATACCAGTTCGCCGGCCTGTTGCGCGGTTCGCGCACCGAAGTCGCCCAGGCGCTGGGCAGCAACCTGTCGGTGCCGGCGTGGGCCGAGATCGTTCTTGAAGGCCATCTGCTGCCGTCCTCCGACCCGCGCGCCATCAAGCCCGTGGTGCCGGAAGGTGTGAACCCGCCGCCCAACAGCGACTACGAGATGGCGCTGGAAGGGCCGTACGGCGACCACACCGGCTACTACAACGAGCAGGACTGGTTTCCGGTGTTCACCGTCGAGCGCATCACGATGCGGCGCAACCCCATCTACCATTCCACCTACACCGGCAAGCCGCCCGACGAACCCGCCGTGCTGGGCGTTGCGCTTAACGAAGTGTTCGTGCCGCTGTTGCGCCGCCAGCTGCCGGAAATCGTCGACTTCTATCTGCCGCCGGAAGGGTGCAGCTATCGGCTGGCGGTGGTGTCGATCCGCAAGCAGTACGCGGGGCACGCCAAACGCGTCATGTTCGGGCTATGGAGCATTCTGCGCCAGTTCATGTACACCAAGTTCATCGTGGTGGTGGACGAAGACATCAACCCGCGCGACTGGAAGGAAGTGGTCTGGGCGATGACGACGCGCATGGACCCCGTGCGCGATACGCTGCTGGTGGAAAACACCCCCATCGATTACCTGGACTTCGCCTCGCCGGTATCGGGTCTGGGCGGCAAGATGGGCCTGGACGCCACCAACAAATGGCCCGGCGAAACCAACCGCGAATGGGGCACGCCCATCACGATGGATGCCGACATCAAGAAGCGCGTGGACGATATCTGGGGCCAGCTCGGCCTGTAGCAATGGCTGTAGCTGTAGCTGTAGCTGTGGCCCTCCGTAGCCCGACGCCGCGCAGCCCGGCTTCGATGCTCGCCATAAAAAACCCCGCCATGCAGATGCAGGCGGGGTTTTTTTTTAGCGCAAGCCGAAGCAAGGTTGAACGCGTTATTCGTCGTCCTCGCGCGAGCCCTGCCACATCTTGAACAGCTGCCAGCCGACCAATGCGCCACCCGCGATCTTGAGCAGCTTGAAGCGCTTGCCGCCACGCATCAGCAAGGTCGACAAAGACGAGCTGACGACGGGATAACGGCGCGCCAGCGTAATGGCCTGCAATGCCCAGCGTGACGCCCCGCCGGCAGCCAGCCGGGGCAGCAGCCCGCGGATGATGGCGGCGGGTTCCAGCCGATGGCCGGTCGACACGATGTCATGCACCAGCGATTCGCGTTCGATGGCGGCGCGGGCGCGCAGCAGTTCGATACGCACGGCACGATCAACGACAGGAGACCTTTTTGACATGGTTCAGCCCTCCTCGCGTCGACGTGGCGGCGGCTCGTCGTCCTGGGCGTCGCGTACCCGTTCAAGCAGTTCCGCGTCGCGGCTCAACTCTTCAAGGGTGGCCGCGAAAGGCGCCGCGCCATAGACCAGCCCATGGCGCACGACCAGCAACAAGACGATGCCCACAATGCCGTAGAACGCCGCCAACAGGCCCAAGGCCATGTAGCGGTCTTCGGTGGGCCAGAACAGCACGGCCACCGTGATGGTGAATACCAGCACCGCAAGCGTCAGAAAGAGCAGCGCCGCGAAGGCCATGCCCAGCAGCTTGAGCAGGCGCGCCTTTTCGTCGGCGGCTTCCAGCGCAAGAAGCTCCAGGCGTGTGCGCAACAGCCCGACCAGGCTGGACGCGACTCCGAAAACAGATTTTCGTAGACCCATGTTGTCAGGAACGTCGGGCGGGCAGCGCCGGCATGCCGACGTTGCCCGCCCGAACGTTCAAGCCAATCAGCGGCGGCTGATCAGCAAGCCGAGCAGCAGGCCGGTCACGCCTGCGATGCCGATGGCTTGCCAGGGATTGTCATGCACGTAGTCGTCGGTGGCGCGAGCGGCTTTGCGGCCACGTTCGAGCACGGCGTCTTGCGCTTCGTAGAGGGCTTCGCGCGTGCGCTTGAGCGAGGTCATGGCGCGGTCACGCAATTCGTTGGCCTTTTCGCCCGTGGTGCCGGCCGCTTCGCGCAGCAGGTTTTCGGCGTCGTTCAGGCTGGTCTTGACACTGTCGATCAGTTTTTCTTTTGCGACTTCTTCGGATTTTCTCGTGGCCATTTTTTTGAGCTCCTGTTGTGTGTCTATGACGAAAACATCATACCAGCCGCCCTGCCCGCAGCAAGACGTGCTTGATACCGTGTGCTACTTGATCTGCGTAATTTCAACCGCAGATTTCACGCCTGCTTGATCGATGTCTTGCTTCATCACCAGATTGACTGCCGGGCAGTACCAATCGGTGACCGTCGTGTTCATGCCGGGTATCGGAATGGTCAGGCCCTGGAACGTGGCCATGGTGGGGTCCGAGTTGCGCGTGTACGTGACCGGGTGGCAGGACTGATTGCCCAGGGCCGTGTTCAACGACGTCTTCTGGCCCACGCTTTTCTCGCCGATGCGCACCGTGGTGCTGGGCTGGCCGCCCACCGGCGCTTCCTTGCCGATCTTCAGGCGGAACGACGAGCCGGGCAACTTCTGGCCCGCGTTCAGTTTGCCGTCGTACGCGAACAGGCCCAGCATGCGAAGGTCGAATTGGCCCTCGGAAGGCTTGGGGGCTTCGCCTGCCGAGGCGTAGCGCAGGAAGGTGGCCTGCCCGCCCTTGACCGTCATCAGGTAATCCAGCTTTGACTTGCCCGGCGGCAGGCCCGCGTAGCCAAACGTGGCCACGCCTTGCACGCGCGCGCGGCAATTGTCGCCATTGCTTTTTGTAACCTCGGTGAAGGTCAGGTCCGCGCCCAGGGACAGGTTGCCCGAGCCGGTCAACTGCACCGCACCGCCGTCATGCATGAACTGGGCGTCGCACACGCCCGCCTGCACCGACGCGGTCGCGCCCATCGCGCCCGCGCACAACACCAAGGATGCGATTTTTTGCATCGTCACTAGCCACTCCAGAATTCGGGACATGCCGCGCGCTGCTGGCGGCGGCTGCTTGATACTACACCCGTTGCCGTGCCCGATATATGTCTACTCGTGTCGGCTGGCCCCGGGCGCAAAACCGATCAGGAACAGGCCACGGCCGTGGGCGCGCGGGCAATCAGCGCCCGCACTTCGGGCACGCACGACCCGCAGCCGGTGCCGCAGCCCAGCGTGGATTTCAGCGCATCCAGGTCGCAGCCGCGCGCGACGCCCGCCAGGATGGCCGCCTCGCTGACGCCGATGCAGACGCACACCGTGCGCGAGCGCGCCGCGCCACTGATGCGCCCGGACAGCAACGCCGACACACTGGCTGGCGCCTGCCCGCCGGCCGCCCACGCCAGCAGCGCGTCCTGCGCGGCCAGGTCGCCCGCCAACAGGAATGCAGTCGGCCCGCCCGCATCGACCGCCACCCGGCGCAACCTGCCGCGCGCCGGGTCGTCAAACATCACGTCGGCCTGACCCAGCCCAAGCGCCTGCGCCAGTTCGGTCAGTACCCCGGCGTGCGGCG
>NZ_JBLVOL010000075.1:8340-40540 GCF_053543755.1 Achromobacter semiaridum
TGGGGCGGCCGCCAGCCGAATGCGTACGCCGCCCGCGCCTACCGGCAACACGACCGCATAGTCGAAACGGCGCAACCACGGCGCCAAGCGCGCGCGCAAGGTCGCCGCATCGCCTTGCATCCAGCCCGCCGCCTGCCACGGCAGCCCGGCCGGTTCGGCGGATACGGCGGAGAACTTCAGCTCGGGTTGACGTGAGATCGGGTCCGAGGCCGACGTCGCCAGCGCGTTCACGCCCAGCCCGGCCATGAACGCGCTGCCCCAGTGCATCGGCAAGAACGCATGCCCGCGTTGCAGCCCGTCATCCGCCTGCACGGGTAGCACCACACTGCCCCGGCGCGAACGCATGCGCGTCAACGCGCCGGGCGCCAGATCGCACCGGCGCATGTCGTCGGGGTGCATCGACAGCCACGGTTCCTCGACGTGCTGAGTCAAGCCCGGTGCCAGCGACGTGCGCGCCAACGTGTGCCAGTGGTCGCGCAGCCGGCCGGTGGTCAGTTGCAGCGGAAATTCCGGCGTCAACGCGTCGGCGGGCGGTTGATGGCGCACGTTGCAAAAGCGCGCGCGCCCGTTGGCGGTGGGGAACACCCCATCGGCGTACAGGCGCGGCTTGCCCTGGCCGCCTTGGTACGGCCATTGCGTCGGGCCGTTGCGGTCCAAAATGTTGTAGTCCAAGGCGCTGTAGTCCAGGTCTTTCCCCGCCGTCATACGAACGTGCTCGGCGAAAACGTCGCTTTCATCCGCGTAGGCAAAACAGGCGGACTTGTGCGGGGCGACGCGTGCGGCCAGCCGCTGTGCCACCGCCTGCGCCAGCCGCCAGTCGGGCTGCGCATCGCCCGGCGGGGCCACCGCCGCGCGCACGCGGCTGATGCGGCGTTCGGAATTGGTGACCGTGCCCGATTTTTCGGGCCATGTCGCGGCGGGCAATATCAGGTCGGCATAGGCCAGCGTCTCGGTGCCGGCAAACGCCTCTTGGACGATCACGAAGTCCGCCCGCGCCAGCGCCTGGCGCACACGGGCCTGGTCGGGTAAGGATTGCGCCGGGTTGGTCGCGGCGATCCACAACACCTTGATGCGCCCGTCACGCGCGGCGTCGAACAGATCCAGGGCCGTGGCCCCGCGCCCGGCGGGCAGCGCATCCACACCCCATAACGCGGCGACCTCGGCCCGGTCCTCCGCCAAGGCCGGATCCCGGTGCCCGGGCAGCAGCGTGGCCATGCCGCCGGCCTCGCGCCCACCCATCGCGTTGGGCTGGCCCGTCAGCGAGAACGGGCCGGCGCCGGGCTTGCCGATCTGGCCCGTGGCCAGATGCAGATGGATCAACGCGGCGTTCTTGTCAGTGCCCTGGGTCGATTGATTCAAGCCCATCGTGTACAGCGACAACGCCGCGCCGCCGCCGCCGAACCAACGCGCGGCCTGGATGATGTCGGCGGCGGGCACGCCGCAGATTTGCTGCGCCACCTGGGGGGTGACTGCCTGAACGGTGGCCATCAACGTGTCGAACCCCTCGGTGTGGAGCTTGACGTAGTTGCGGTCGACAAGGCCTTCGCGCGCCATCACGTGCAGCATGGCGTGAAACAGCGCCACGTCGGAGCCGGGCGTAATGGCCAGGTGCAGGTCGGCAAACGTGGCCGTGTCCGTGCGGCGCGGATCCACGACGATTACCTTCATGCCCGGTCGGCGCGCGCGCGCCGCCTCCAGTCGGCGGAACAGCACCGGGTGCGCGTACGCCATGTTCGACCCGGCGATCAGCACCGTGTCGGCCAGGTCCAGGTCTTCGTAGCAGGCGGGTGGCGCGTCGGCGCCCAAGGTGCGCTTGTAGCCCGACACGGCGCTGGACATGCACAGGCGCGAGTTGGTGTCGATATTGTTGGTGCCCACCAAAGCGCGCGCCAGCTTGTTGAAGACGGCGTAGTCCTCGGTCAGCAATTGGCCGGACAGGTAAAAGCCCACGGCGTCCGGACCGTGCGCAAGCATCGCTTCGGCCAAGCGCTGCGCCGCGATGTCCAGCGCCTGGTCCAGGCTTATCTGCTTGAGCGGTGCCGTCCGATCAGCGCGCCATTGCGCCGACAGCACGCGCGCGCCGTCGCGCCGCACCGTATCCGCCAGCGCCAGGCCCTTGCTGCACAGCTTGCCGTAATTGGCGGGGTGGCTGTCATCCCCGCGCACCCCTAGCACCGTGTTGCCCCGCGCCTGCACGCGCACGCCGCAGCCCGTGCCGCAGTAGCAGCACACCGAAGCCACTTCGCGGACGCCGTTATCGACGGAGATGGGCAGCATTTTTTGCAGCGGCATGTCCATGGCCATGGCTTATACGCCTGCCCCGGCGGTGATCGGCACGGGCGACGCGTGTTCGTCGTCCACCATCATGTCCCCCGCCATCAAGCGGTCGCGCAGCGCGCCGATGCCGCGCCCTTCGCGGATCAGGCGCACGTACCAGTTGCTGTCCGCCGTGTCGCCATACAGGCAGGCGCCGACCAGTTTGTCGTCATGCAACACCAGCTTCTTGTAGACGCCGTCGATGGCGTCGGCCAGCACGATCGTCTCTGTTTGCGCCCCGCCCATGAAATCTCCCGCCGAAAAAAGATCGATGCCCGTCACCTTCAATTTCGTGGACGTGACGCTGCCCTCATAGCGGCCGATGCCGTGCATGGCCAGGTGGTTGGCCGCCACCTTCGCCTGCTCGAACAGCGGCGCGACCAGGCCATAGGCCGTGCCGCGATGGCTGGCGCATTCACCCACCGCGTAGATACGCGGGTCGTAGGTCTGCAAGGTGTCCGACACCACAATGCCGCGATCCACGCGCAGCCCGCAGCCCTGCGCCAACGCCGTGTTCGGGCGCACACCCACCGCCATCACCACCAGGTCCGCCGCGACTTCCTGGCCGTCCGTGAAGCGCAGCGCGCGCACGCGCCCGTCGCCGCCCGCAACGATCTCGCGCGTCTGGCGTTGCAGCAAGAAAGTCAGGCCGCGCGCTTCCAGGTTGCGACGCAACAAGGCGGCCGCATCGCCGTCAAGTTGGCGGTCCAGCAGTGTTGCGCCCAGGTGCACGACAGATACCTTCATGCCGCGCGCGGCCAAGCCGTTGGCCGCTTCCAGGCCCAGCAGGCCCCCGCCGATGACGACCGCGTGGCGATAGCGCGAGGACGCTTCGATCATCCGGTTCACGTCGTCGATATCGCGAAACGCCACCACGCCGTCCAGGTCGTGGCCCGGCACGGGCAGGATGGTGGGCGTGGAACCCGTGGCCAGCAGCAGCCGGTCATACGCGGCTTGCGTGCCGTCATCGCAGCTGACCGTGCGCCTGGCTCGGTTCACCTGCGTTACGCGCCGGTTGCGCAGCAGCCGGATGCGATGGCGGGCATACCAGGCTTCATCGTTCAGCACGATGTCGTCCAGCGTCTGCTCGCCCGTCAGCACGGGCGACAGCAGGATGCGGTTGTAGTTGGTGTAGGGCTCGGCGCCGATCACCGTGATGTCGTACAGGTCGGGCGCCTGCGCCAGCAGTTCTTCTACCGTGCGGATGCCCGCCATGCCGTTGCCCACCACGACCAGCTTTGGCTTTGGCTTCGTGTTCATGTGCGTGCCTGGCTTGCGCGGGATCAGGCCGCCGCCCGCGCCGCGTCGGGATGGCTGGCGGCGGGGTTGGCCGCTTGGGCCGCTTGGGCCGCGAGATGACCGGCGGGATGGCCGGCAGCATGCGCCTCGGCATTGATCTGCGCCACCTCTTGCGAGCGTTCGGGATTGCCGTGGCGGCGATGCAGAAAGTCCACCACCGACGCGCGGCACGCCAGGTAGGTGGCGTCGTTGGCCAGCCGCACGCGGTCGCGCGGACGCGGCAAGGGCACGGGCAGGATGTCTCCGATGGTGGCGGCCGGGCCGTTGGTCAGCATGACGATGCGGTCGGACAGCAGCACCGCTTCGTCCACATCATGCGTGACCATGATGGTGGTCGTACGCGTCTTGGCCACGATCTTCAGCAGTTCGTCTTGCAGATGCGCCCGCGTCAGCGCGTCCAGGGCGCCAAAGGGTTCGTCCATCAGCAGCACGCCCGGCTCAATGGCCAGTGCGCGCGCAATGCCCACGCGTTGTTTCATGCCGCCGGAAATCTCGCGCGGCAGCTTGTTCTGCGCGGGCAACAGGCCCACCAGTTCCAGCGCCGCGCGCGTGCGCTGCTCCAGCCGCGCACGCTTTTCCTTGGCGGCAAAAACGCGTTCGACGGCCAGGTACACGTTCTGGAAGCACGTCAGCCAAGGCAGCAGCGAGTGGTTCTGAAACACCACCGCGCGGTCAGGGCCCGGGCCGGTGATCTCGCGCTCGGCGCACAGCAGCACACCGCTGGCGGGCCGGGTCAGGCCCGCGATCAGGTTCAGCAAGGTGGATTTGCCGCAACCCGAATGGCCGATCAGGGTGATGAATTCGCCCTGTTCCACCGTCAGGTCGATATCGCGCAGCGCCACGAAGGCGCCCTTGCGGGTGTGAAAGGTCTGGCCCACGCTTTCGATGCGTACGAATTTCTTCATGGCGCTATTCCTCGGTATAGGTGAAGCGGCGGGCCAGCGCCACCAGCAGCGTTTCAAGCAACAGGCCCACGATGCCGATCACGAAAATGGCGATGACGATGTGTTCGACCTTCAGGTTGTTCCATTCATCCCACAGCCAGAAGCCGATGCCGGTGCCGCCCGTCAGCATCTCGGCCGCCACGATCACCAGCCACGCGGTGCCGATCGACAAGCGCACGCCGGTCAACACATACGGCAGCACGGCGGGCAGCAAGACCTTGGTCGTCAACTTCCATTCCGACAGGTTCAACACCCGCGCCACGTTCAGGTAATCCTGCGGCACGCGCGATACCCCGACGGCGGTGTTGATGATCATCGGCCAGATCGAACAGATGAAAATCGCCCAGATGGCGGCCGGGTTGGCGGCTTTGAACAGCAGCAATCCCAAGGGTAGCCAGGCCAATGGCGACACCGGCCGCAACAGGCTGACGATGGGCGAGAACATGGCGTTGATGGCGGCGTAGCGGCCGATTGCAAAGCCGGCGGGAATGCCGATCAACGCCGCCAGGCCAAAGCCGATCGCCACCCGTTCAAGCGAAGCCACCAGGTTCCAGCCGATGCCCTTGTCGTTGGGGCCGTTGTCATAGAACGGATCCGAGAACAGCGTCACGGCGGCGTGCCAGGTCACTGCCGGCGTGGGGATTTCCGGGATGCGCATCGCCACCACTTGCCACACCAGCACGAACAGCGCGAAACCGGCCACAGGGCCGACCACGGCTTTCAGCACGGACTCCAGCCGCTCGCGGCCGGCTGCGATGAACGCGACGCCGCGACCCAGACTCGTTACGGTAGACATTGCATGCCCCTTGTTCAGTACAGCCGTTCAAACCTTGACCTTGAATCCGTCGGCATAGGCCGCCGGATTGCTGCCGTCCCACATCACGCCGTCTATCAACGTGGACGACCGCGTTTCACTGGCGGGCAGCGCCACGCCCGCGGCCTGCGCGGCCTGCTTGTAGATGTCGATACGGTTCACCTGCCGCGCCATCGCCAGATAGTCCGGATGCTCTTTCAACAAGCCCCAACGCTTGTGCTGCGTCAGGAACCACATGCCGTCGCTCAAGTAAGGGAAGTTGGCCGAGCCGTCGGCGTAGAAGCGCATGGCGTGCGCGTCCGTCCACGACTTGCCCAGGCCGTCTTCGTACCGGCCCAGCATGCGGTCCACGATGCCGCTGGCGTCCGTGTTCACGTAGGACTTGGCGGCGATGGTTTCGGCCGTCTTCTGACGGTTGGCGGGCGAGGCGTCGATCCACTTGCCGGCTTCAAGAATGGCGGCGGTCACGGCGCGCGCCGTGTTCGGGTTGCGCGCCACGAAATCCGCGCTGGTGCCCAGCACTTTTTCCGGGTGGTCCTGCCAGATGCCCTGGGTGGTCACGGCGGTAAAGCCGATCTTGTCCATGATGGCGCGCGCGCCCCACGGTTCGCCCACGCAGAAGCCGTCCATGTTGCCCACGCGCATGTTGGCGACCATCTGCGGCGGCGGCACGGTAATGACCTTGGCGTCCTTCATCGGGTTGATGCCGTACGCGGCCAGCCAGTAATACAGCCACATGGCGTGCGTGCCGGTGGGGAACGTCTGCGCGAAGGTGTATTCGCGCTTGTCGGACGCCATCAGCTTGGCCAGCGATTCGCCATCGCGCGCGCCGGCTGCCAGCACCTTGTTCGATAGCGAGATGGCCTGGCCGTTCTGGTTCAGGCTCATCAAGACGGCCATGTCTTTCTTGGGGCCGCCGATACCCATGTGCACGCCATAAACCAGGCCATACAACACGTGGGCCATGTCCAGCTCGCCGTTCATGAGCTTGTCGCGCACGGCCGCCCATGAGGCTTCTTTGGACGGCGTGATCGTCACCCCGTATTTCTTGTCGATGCCCAGCACGGACGCCATCACGACCGAGGCGCAGTCGGTCAGCGGGATGAAGCCGATTTTCACTTCGGTCTTTTCCGGCGCGTCCGTGCCGGCAGCCCAGGCGCCCGCGCGCACCAGGGGGTCGACCAGCGACAGCAGGCCGGCGCCCGCCACCGCGCGGGCCGTGCCGCTTAACCATTTGCGGCGGCCGGCGTTGGTGCCGGCCTGGGCGTGGGCGGCAGGGTCGGTAAAGGGGCTTCGTGTCACTGGCGTCATGCAATGGCTCCTGGCAAAAAAAAACGTCCCGCGCGCCATGGAATCCAATCCATTGGCGCTGCGGAACGTCGTTGTCCCTTGCCGCGTACGGCGGCGCGTTGCGTTGGCGACCGCCGTTGGCCGCCCAGTTTCCATCAAGCAAACGCTGTGCCAGGCGCGTGGAAAATGCCCGTCAATGCTCGCAAGGCCGCGCCGGCGTTGACGATGGCGCGGATAAGGGGCGCTCGTTCGCGGCATCGCGGCGACGGCACCAGACCCAAGTTGGTGCGCAACGCGATGCGGCGGCGCACCATGGCTGTGCCACGCGCGCCCCGGTGCTGTGCGTCGCGCGGCTGCGGCGTAGGCGATCACGGATGGCATGGAACTTGCATGAATCCCCACATCGGAGGGGTTCCATGCTGAAGGTGATGCTGCTTAATGATGGCGAGGGGCGCGCGGCGTCGCTGCGGCAGACGCTGGCTGCGGCCGGGGTGCACGTGGTCTCGGAGGTGGCGCCCGGCATGGACCTGGCCAGCGCCATCGCGCAAGCCGCCCCGGACGTGGTGTTGATCGACAGCGACGCCCCCGGGCGCGACACCTTGGAAAACGTCTGTGTGGCCAGCGAGCACAGCGACCGCCCCGTCGTCATGTTCACCGACGACGGCAACCGCGACACCATCCGTACGGCGCTGCGCGCCGGGGTGGCCGCTTACGTGGTCGGCGATGTGCCGGCCGCTCGCATCGAACCCCTGCTGACGGTGGCGATCGAGCGTTTCGCCATGGAGAAATCCCGGCGCGAAGAACTGCGCGACGCGCAACTGCGGCTGGCCGAGAGGCAGTGGGTGGAGAAAGCGAAAGGCATCCTGATGAAGACCCGATCGATTCCCGAAGAGGAAGCGCATCGGCTGCTGCGCGAGCGCGCCATGCAAAGCCAGAAGCGGCTGGGCGACGTCGCGCGCGAGGTCGTCGAGATGAGCCAATGGCTGGGCAACGCCTGACCAAATAAGTTTTGGATATATGAATTCAAGAAATCAAAAGTTGTGGGGATGTAAGCCCGTCCCTATGATCGGGTGATATTTTGCCGGGTACGCCCGAGGCGGGCACAAGATGCAGCTTTTTCCGATTTTTGCTGACCTGAAGGGTCGGCGGGTGCTGGTGGTGGGTGGCGGCGCGGTAGCCGAACGCAAGACGCTTGCGCTGCTGGAAGCCTCTGCCCAGGTGGTGGTGGGCGCGCCGAAACTGACCCCGGCATTGACTGAACTTGCGGCCCAGGGCCGCATTCATTATTTGCCGGGCCGCTTTGACGCCGCCTGGCTGGACGATGTGTGGCTGGTGGTGGCCGCCACCGACGACCGCGCGGCCAACGCCGCCGTATCCGAAGCGGCCGGCGCGCGCCGCATCTTTACGAACGTGGTGGACGACCCGGAGCTGTCCTCGTTCCAGGTGCCGTCCATCGTCGACCGCTCGCCTGTCATCGTGGCCATTTCGTCGTCGGGCGTGGCGCCCGTGCTGGCGCGCCGCGTGCGCGAGCGCATCGAATCGCTGTTTGACCACACGTTGGGCCAACTGGCCGCGTTGGCCGCAACCTATCGCAAGCGTATCCGCGCCGGCCATCCCGATCTGGGCGCGCGTCGCCGTTTCTATGACTGGTTGCTGGACGGCCCCGTGGCCGGCTTGCTGCGCCAGCAACAACCCGCCCAAGCCGAAGCCGCGCTGGCACAGGCGCTGGACACCCCGCTTGCGCCCGCCGAAGGCAGCGTCGTGCTGGTGGGCGCCGGCCCCGGCGACCCCGGGCTGCTGACCTTGAAGGCGCTGCGCGCGCTAAACGAAGCCGACGTCATCCTCTATGACCGCTTGGTCAGCGACGACGTCATGTCCTTGGCGCGCCGTGACGCCGACCGCATTTGCGTGGGCAAGCTGCCCGGCGAAAACCATCACGCCACGCAGGCTCGCATCCACGCCCTGCTGGTGGAACACGCGCAAGCGGGCAAGCGCGTGGTGCGGCTGAAAGGGGGCGACGCCTTTATTTTTGGCCGAGGCGGCGAAGAACTGGAACATCTGCGCGCGCATGGCGTGCGCTTTGAGGTGGTGCCCGGCATTACCGCGGCGCTGGCCTGTGCGGCCTACGCCGGCATTCCGCTGACGCATCGCGAGCACGCCCAATCGGTGCGGCTGATCACGGCGCATTGCCGCGAAGACGAAGACAACCTGGACTGGCCCGCGCTGGCGCGTGAAAAGCAGACCTTGGCTTTCTATATGGGCGTGGGGCAGCTGGAACTTCTGACCCGGCGTCTATTGGGCCATGGCCGAGCGGCCGACACGCCGTTCGCGCTGATCGAAAACGGCAGCCGGCCGGAACAGCGGGTGCTGTCGGGCACGTTGCAAGCGCTGCCGGAACTGGCGGCGGAACATGCCATCCGTTCCCCCGCCCTGCTGATTGTGGGCGAGGTTGCCGGGCTGGCGCCGAAACTTCGGTGGTTCGGCCAACACATCGACGGGGCCGAGGTCAGCGCGCCGGGCGCGTAAGGCGCGCCCCGCCAGACGCGCCGGCTGCTGGAAGCCGGGCTGCTGGAAGCCGGGCTGCTGGAAAGCCTGCCTGGCCGCTGAAGAGCGGCCGCCGGCCCCCGGATCGCCGCAGGCCGGACAGGCAAGCGGTCAGACCGTCTTCTGAGTGGTGCCGAAGATGCGGTCGCCCGCGTCGCCCAGGCCGGGCATGATGTAGCCGTGTTCGTTCAGGCCGTCGTCGATGGACGCCGTATAGATATGCACGTCGGGGTGCTTGGACAGCACGGCCTCGATACCCACGGGCGCGGCCACCAGCACCAACGCGCGGATTTCCTTGCAGCCGGCGCGCTTGAGCAAATCAATCGCGGCCACCATCGAACCGCCGGTCGCCAGCATCGGGTCGACGATCAGCGCCAGGCGCTGGTCCAGTTCGCCAACCAGGCGTTCCAGGTAGGTATGGGCTTCCAGGGTTTCTTCGTTGCGGGCCACGCCCACCACGCTGACCTTGGCGCCAGGTATCAGGCTGAGCACGCCGTCCAGCATGCCGATGCCCGCGCGCAGGATAGGCACCACGGTGACTTTCTTGCCGGCAATCTTCTCAACCTGGACTTGTCCACACCAGCCCTCGACGGTGGCGGGCGCCAGCGGCAGGTCTTTGGACGCTTCGTACGTCAGCAGCGCGCCCACTTCCTGCGACAACTCTCGAAAGCTCTTGGTGCTGAGGTCGGCGCGACGCATGATCCCGAGCTTATGGCGGATCAGCGGATGGCGGATTTCGTGCACGGGCATGTGCGTAATTCTCCAGAATATTGAAATACAGGGTTTGTCGCCTCAGGCGGCCGTTCGCAAGCCGCAACTGAGGATCGTAATCGGTTTAAAGGCCTTGGGGGGAGCAGCAAGCGCACAGAGTGCGCGCGGCGTGCGGGCCACATTCATTGATCGGCCAGCCATGCGATCAGTGCGTCGTCGAAAGCCCGGACGGCGCCTGCCTGTTCGTGGTTCACGATGCTGACAACCACGTAGCGCTTGCCGCTGGCTCCCAGCACGTAGCCGGCGATGGATCGCACGTCGCGCAGCGAGCCGGTCTTCAGGTGCGCCATGCCCTGCGTGCCATCGCCCTTCAGGCGGCGGCGCACCGTGCCGTCCACCCCGGCAATCGCAAAGGAAGATATGTATTCGGGCATGACCGGCGAATTCCACGCCACGGTCAGCATCGACGCCAGGCTGTCGGCCGACACCCGGGCCTCGCGCGACAGCCCCGCGCCGTTGTCGATGACCAGTTCGGGCATGTCCAGGCCCTGCTTGACCAGCGCGCCCTTGGCCGCCGCCTCGCTGCTGGTCACCGTGGCCGGCCGGCGGCCGCGCTCGGCGCCCAGCGTCAGCAGCAGCGTGCGCGCCATGACGTTGTTGCTGCGCTTGTTGATCTGGCGGATGACCTCGGACAAGGTCGGGGATTCATGCGAGGCCAGCACCACGGCGTCCGCCGGCACCATGCCCGATTTGACCTGCCCCTTGAACGTGCCGCCCAGTTCCTTCCACAACATGCGGAAGATTTCGGTGGCGTAATCCGGCTGCGACAGCGCCAGCCGATACAGGCTGAATTCGCCGCAGGACCCGGCCACCTTGCCGCCGACGCGGATCGTCACGCCCTGCTGGGTGATGAGCGGTTCGGTCGTGACGACCGGCGGGCCGGGACAGCGGATGTCGCTCCATTGCACGCTGCCTTCAATCTTCAGGCCGGGCAAGGGCGGGTCGATCAACGGCACCCACTTCTGGGCCACGGGGTCGGGGGTGAACAACAGGCGCAGCGCGCCAAAACCCACCATCAGCGCATCGGGGCTGGCGTTGTAGGCGCGGTCCGGGGCGCCGTCGAAAGCGCCCGGGTCCGTGGCGACCTGGCCGAATATGCTGCGGTCGATAATCAGGTCATTGATCTGCTTGACGCCGCGTAGGCGCAGTTCGCGCAGCAGCGCCCACAGGTCCTGCATCAGAAACTGGGGGTCGCCGCCCGCGCGCAGATACAAAGGGCCGGCCAGGACGCCACGGGCATCGGGCCGGGCGCCGGGCGCCGTCATGAATTCGGTGCGCCAGACGTAGTTGGGGCCCAGCTCGGACAACGCGGCCCACGTCGTGACCAGCTTCATCACCGACGCCGGGTTGCGGGGTTCTTTCGCGTTCAGCGCAATCAACCGCTGTCCGCCCAGCTCTTGCACCACCAGCGACAACGAACTGTCGGGCAGCTTGCTGGCTTTCCAGGCATTCACGACGTTGGGCGGCAGGCCCTGGACCTGCGCGCAGGCGGCGCCGGCCGACAGGGCCATCAGCGCGCCGGCCAACCACCGCTTCAGCCCGCCACACCGCTTCATCGCTTGTCCCGTCATGCCTAGTCCACCGGTTGCTATTGCTCTCAAGACCGAGAGCATACAAAACCTGGGACGGTTACGGGCAGCAGGCCGATCCGGCCCTGATAACCTTCGCCTTTACAATAGCCGGTTGCCCCGAGCTTGCCCGGCCGCCGCCATCAGCGTTTACCGGGCCGCCCCTCCTGACAGACAGATACCCGCAGATACCCGCGTGACCCAGTCCCTGACCGTTTCCGACTTCAATTACGAGCTGCCGCCAGAACTTATCGCGCAGACGCCCGCCGCCCAGCGCACCGGTAGCCGCCTGCTGCATCTGGATGCCGCCAGCCAACTGCACGACCGACAGTTCGCCGACCTGGTCGGCCTGCTGCGTCCGGATGACCTGCTGGTGTTCAACGACACCCGCGTCATCAAGGCGCGGCTGGCGGGCCATAAGATCACCGGCGGCAAGATCGAGGTGCTGGTCGAACGCATCACCGAGTCCGACCGCGTGCTGGCCCATGTGCGCGCCAGCAAATCGCCCGGCCCGGGCATGGTGCTGCGTCTGGCCGACGCCTTTGACGCCACCGTGCTCGGCCGCGAAGGCGAGCTTTTCGACATCCGCTTTCCCGGCCCGGTGCTGGACCTGCTGGACGCGCACGGCGCCACGCCGCTGCCGCCCTACATCACGCACGCGGCCGACGCAGGCGACGACGACCGCTACCAGACCGTCTACGCCCGCGAGCCCGGCGCGGTCGCCGCCCCCACGGCGGGCCTGCACTTTGACCAGCCCACGCTGGACCGCCTGGCCAGCCTGGGCATCGCGCGCGCTTTTGTCACGCTGCACGTGGGCGCGGGCACCTTCCAGCCGGTGCGGGTCGACAACCTGGCCGACCACATCATGCACGCCGAATGGTTCACCGTGCCCCCGGCCACCGTGGACGCCATCGCCGCCGCCCGCGCCAAGGGCGGCCGGGTGATCGCCGTGGGCACGACCAGCGTGCGCGCGCTGGAATCGGCGGCGGCGCAATCCGAAGGGCGCACCGCCCCCGGCCTGCCGCTGGCCGCCGCCCAGGGCGACACCCGCCTTTTCATCACCCCCGGCTACCGGTACCGCGTCGTGGACGCCCTGGTCACCAACTTCCACCTTCCCCAGTCGACCCTGCTGATGCTGGTGTCGGCGCTGGCCGGCGTTGAGCCGATCCGCCGCGCCTACGCCCATGCGGTGGCCCAGCGCTACCGCTTCTTCAGCTATGGCGACGCCATGTTTATCGAGTCCCCCGCCCCATGACCGGTCTGAACTTTGAACTGCTAGCCACCGACGGCGGCGCCCGCCGCGGCCGCATCACTCTGAACCACGGCGTGGTCGAGACGCCCATCTTCATGCCCGTGGGCACCTATGGCAGCGTCAAGGCCATGATGCCGCACGAGCTTAAAGAGATCGGCTCGCAGATCGTGCTGGGCAACACGTTCCACCTGTGGCTGCGCCCGGGCACGGACATCATGGAAAAGCACGGCGGCCTGCACGGCTTCATGCAGTGGGACAAACCCATCCTGACCGACTCGGGCGGCTTCCAGGTGTTCAGCCTGCAAGGCATGCGCAAGATAACCGAGGAAGGCGTGAAGTTTGCGTCACCCATCGACGGCGCGCGGCTGTTCCTGACGCCCGAAGAATCGATGCGTATCCAGCGTTCGCTCAATTCCGACATCGTGATGGTGTTTGACGAATGCACGCCGTATGAAATCGACGGGCGCCCCGCCACCGTGGAAGAAGCCGCCCGGTCCATGCGCATGTCCTTGCGCTGGGCGCGCCGCTCGCGCGATGAATTCGACCGCCTGGGCAACCCCAACGCGCTGTTCGGCATCGTGCAAGGCGGCATGTACGAATCCCTGCGCGACGAATCGCTGGCCGGGCTGCAAGACATCGGTTTTCACGGCTACGCCATCGGCGGCCTGTCGGTGGGCGAGCCCAAGGAAGACATGATGCGCATCCTGGCGCACGTCACCCCCAAGCTGCCGGCCCAGGCGCCGCGCTACCTGATGGGCGTGGGCACGCCGGAAGACCTGGTGGAAGGCGTCAGCCGCGGCGTGGACATGTTCGATTGCGTCATGCCCACCCGCAACGCCCGCAACGGCTGGCTGTTTACCCGTTTTGGCGACGTCAAGATCCGCAACGCCAAATACCGCGACGACACCCGGCCGCTGGACCCCAGCTGCGCCTGCCACACCTGCGGCAGCTTCTCGCGCGCCTATCTGCACCACCTGCAACGGGCCAACGAGATCACCGGCGCGCGCCTGAACACCCTGCACAACCTGCATTTCTACCTGACGATCATGCAGGAAATGCGCGAAGCCATCGCCGAAGGACGCTTTGAAGCGTGGCGCGCGCAGTTCGCGGCCGACCGGGCGCGCGGCATCGAATAAACCGGCCTTTTTCCAGGGGGGGTCTTTTTTATTGGGATTCCGTCCCCATAGATTGGGATCCATCCCTAGTGAAAGGCCGGCAATAACATAGATACAATAGTCGGCTTGCCCTATCCATGGCTCGCGCGGGGATGGGCGCATAACAACACAGCTAAGGGGTTTGGCAATGACCCACGGTTACATAGAGAACCCGGGCATGGCCGGCCGTAGCAACAAACAACCCACACAGACTTAAACGCAGGAGAATTCAATGTCCGTTATCGATACCGTAAGCCTCGTCGTGGCACAAGCCGCCGCCCCTGAAGGTAATGCGTTGATGGGCATGTTGCCCATCGTCCTGATGTTCGTGATCCTCTACTTCCTGATGATCCGCCCGCAGATGAAGCGTCAGAAGGAACACCGCAACCTGATCGCCGCCCTGGCCAAGGGTGACGAAGTGGTCACGGCCGGCGGCATGCTGGGCAAGGTCACCAAGGTGAACGACAGCTACGTGACCGTTGAAGTGTCCGAACTGGCCGACAAGCCCGTTGAAGTCATCATGCAGAAGTCGTCGGTTTCGACGGTGCTTCCTAAAGGAACCATCAAGGCCCTTTAAGCGTCTAATAGAGCCCCCGTCGGGCTCTTACGTTTGATGGGACCCACCGCCGCCCGCCGCGTTCATCGCCCGGGCGGCCCTTTTATCACCCTGACATGAAGTAGCCGGCAATGAACCGCTATCCCCTCTGGAAGTACATTACGGTCCTGATCGCGGTCATCATTGGCCTCTTGTACACGCTTCCGAATTTCTACGGCGAGTCTCCCGCGGTCCAGGTTTCCAGCGCCAAGGCCACCATCAAGGTGGATGCGGCGATGTTGAGCCGGGTCGATCAAATCCTGACCGAAGCCAAGATTCCGAACGAAGGCGTCTTCTACGAACAAAACGGCACGCTCGGTACCGTGCGCGCCCGTTTCTCCTCGACCGACCTGCAATTGCAGGCGCGCGATCTGCTCGACAAATCCCTGAACACCGTTGCCGGCGACCCCCACTACACCGTGGCGCTGAACCTGCTGCCCGCCTCGCCCGCCTGGATGCGCGCGATGGGCTGGTTCGCCCCCAAGCCGATGTACCTGGGGCTGGACTTGCGCGGTGGCGTGCACTTCCTGCTGCAAGTGGACATGCAGGGCGCACTGACCGCCCGCTACGACTCCCTGGCCGCCGACGTGCGTTCGGTGTTGCGTGACCAGAAGGTCAACGTGGCCGGCGTCGAGCGCTCGGGCATGGGCGTGGCCGCCACGTTCGCCAACACCGACGACCGTGACCGCGCCATCGCCACCCTGCGCACCCGCCTGCCCGACCTGGAATTCACGGAACGCGAAGAAGGCGGCAAGCAAGTGCTGCTGGGCGCCCTGAACCCGGCCGCCGTCCAGCGCGTGCAGGATTCCGCGCTGAAGCAGAACATCAACACCCTGCACAACCGCATCAACGAACTGGGCGTGGCCGAACCGGTCATTCAGCAACAGGGCGCGGACCGCATCGTGGTGCAGCTGCCCGGCGTGCAGGACGTGGCCAAGGCCAAGGAACTGCTGGGCCGCACCGCCACGCTGGAAATCCGCATGGTTGACGACACCCCCACCGCGCAAGCCGCGCTGTTGGGCGGCACCGTGCCTTTCGGCCTGGAACGCTACAACGATCGTGACGGCCGCCCCATCCTGGTTCGCCGCCAGGTCGTGCTGACGGGTGAAAACCTGCAAGACGCGCAGCCGGGCCGCGATTCGCAAACCCAGCAAGCCGCCGTCCACCTGACGCTGGATTCCAAGGGCGCGCGCATCTTCCGCGACGTCACCCGCGACAACATCGGCAAGCGCATGGCCATCCTGCTGTTTGAAAACGGCAAGGGCGAAGTGGTCACGGCGCCGGTCATCCGCAGCGAAATCGCGGGCGGCCAAGTGCAGATCTCGGGCAGCATGAGCTCCGAAGAAGCCGCCGACACCGCCCTGCTGCTGCGCGCCGGTGCGCTGGCCGCGCCGATGTCGATCATCGAAGAACGCACCATCGGCCCGAGCCTGGGCGCCGACAACATCTCGAAGGGCTTCCATTCGACGCTGTACGGTTTCCTGGCCATCGCCGTCTTCATCATCCTGTACTACCACCTGTTCGGTGTGTTCTCCACGGTGGGCCTGACGCTGAACGTGCTGCTGCTTCTGGCGCTGCTGTCCATGCTGCAAGCCACGCTGACCTTGCCGGGTATCGCCGCTATCGCGCTGACGCTGGGCATGGCCATTGACTCAAACGTGCTGATCAACGAGCGGATACGGGAAGAACTGCGCGCCGGGGCGACCCCGCAGCAGGCCATCCACCAAGGATTCGAACGCGCCTGGGGCACGATTCTTGACTCGAACCTCACGACGCTCATCGTCGGTCTGGCGCTGCTGGCCTTCGGCTCGGGTCCGATCCGGGGCTTCGCGGTGGTGCACTGCCTGGGCATCCTGACGTCGATGTTCTCGTCGGTCGTTGGCGTGCGCGCCCTGGCCAACCTGTACTACGGCCGCAAGAAGAAGCTCTCCACGATCTCCATCGGCGAGATCTGGAAACCGAAGGCAAACTGACAATAAGGCGGACGGCCCACAGCCGTCCGCCATAAAAAGAACCGAAGGCGAAAAATGGAATTTTTCCGTATTCACCGCACCATCCCGTTCATGCGCCATGCGTTGGTGCTGAACATCATCAGCCTCGTCACGTTCGCGCTGGCGGTCTTCTTCATCGTCACGCGGGGCTTCCACCTGTCGATCGAATTCACCGGCGGCACGGTCATGGAAGTCAACTACGCCCAGACGGCGCAGTTGGAAAACGTGCGTGGCGTGGTGTCCAAGCTGGGCTACTCCGACTTCCAGGTGCAGAACTTCGGCACCTCGCGCGACGTCATGATCCGCCTGCCGCTGCAGGAAGGCCAAACGTCGGCCACGCAAAGCGAAAGCGTGCTGGCCGCGCTGAAGACGGCCGATTCCAGCGTCGAGCTACGCCGCGTGGAATTCGTCGGGCCGCAGGTCGGCCAGGAACTGCTGCACAACGGCTTGATGGCCCTGCTGGTCGTGGTGATCGGCATCATGGTGTACCTGGGCTTTCGCTTCGAATGGAAGTTCGCCGTCGCCGGCGTGATCGCCAACTTGCACGACGTGGTGATCATCCTTGGCTTCTTCGCCTTCTTCCAGTGGGAATTCTCGCTGGCGGTGCTGGCGGGCGTGCTGGCGGTGCTGGGTTACTCCGTGAACGAATCGGTCGTCATCATGGACCGGATCCGCGAGAACTTCCGCAAGTACCGCAAGGCCGACGTCACCGAAGTCATCAACAGCGCCATCACCCAGACCATCTCGCGAACCATCATCACCCACGGTTCGACGCAGATGATGGTGCTGGCCATGCTCTTCTTCGGCGGCCCCAGCCTGCACTACTTCGCCATGGCACTGACCATCGGCATCTGGTTCGGTATCTATTCGTCGGTGTTCGTCGCCGCCGCGCTGGCCATGTGGATGGGCGTCAAGCGCGAAGACCTGATCAAGCCGGTCAAGAAAGAAGGCGAGGAAGGCGAAGTCGCCTGATCCCAGCCCGCTGACCCCACATCCCGATTCCGGTCGGGCCGCAAACAAAAACCCGTCGCATGCGCGACGGGTTTTTGCTTTTGGGGCGGCGTGCAAGACGCTTCAAAAAATCCACAGCCGCCACGAATAGCCGCGTTGCCCCTAAGCGCTTGCCTTTGCCGTTCTCGCTACGGGGCGTATTTATTTTTATATCTGAACAGATATATTCATGTGAACGGACATCCCCAAGATGTTGTCCTGGGAAGGCGCATCAAAAAAGGACTTCAAGGCATTTCCCCTCTCCGTCCAAAAGAGCATGGGAATGCGGCTGTTCGTTGTGCAGGCGGACGGATGACTCCTGGTACCAAAAACGTCCTGTACGACCTCGGTTTTGAAGATGCCGCCGACCGGTCTGGATCAGCATGTTGAAATCCGGGTGCGAAAAGCGCGGCAATCCGACACGGCCGGCATCTCCGTCACGGCGTGATCGGCACTGTACCGTTTGGTGTCGTTCTGGTGTACGGGTACGAATCCGCCGGCATTCGCTACCATAGGTCCCCATGAAACTCACCATTGATCATCTCGTCATCGCCGCGGCGGACCTTGCCAGCGGTACGGAATATGTTGCCGGGCTGCTGGGCATCGCGCCACAAACCGGCGGCGCGCACCCGCGCATGGGCACCCACAACCGCGTGCTGGGCATGGCGGGCGGCATGTATCTGGAGGTCATCGCCATAGACCCGGACGCGCCCGCGCCTGAGCGGCCGCGCTGGTTCGGGCTGGACCAGGGCGCCATGCGCGCACGGCTGGAACAGGGCCCTTTCCTGGCGCACTGGGCCGCGCGCGTTCAAGCGCCGCTGGATCTGACGCGCATGCAGGCCGAACACCCCGAGCGTATCGCCCCCGTCATCCCCATGACGCGCGGCGATCTGCGCTGGCGCTTGACGGTGCCGGACGACGGCAGCCTGCCGGCATGGCGCGAGGCGGGCCATGCCGCCGGCGACGGCTTGCTGCCCACGCTGATCCAATGGGATGTGGAAGCCTACCCCGGCGTCAGCCTGCCGCCGCAGCCGTTGACGCTGGTGCGCCTGACGGGATGCCACCCGCAGGCCGGCCTGTTGCGCCAAGGGCTGACCTGGATGGGTGCGGACACCCTGATCGACCTGGAACAAACCGACGGGCAGCCGCGTCTGACCGCGCTGATCGACACGCCGCAAGGGCAGAAGACCCTGGCGTAACCCCCCCGCACATCGAATTCAAACCGGAGACCCCGCATGACAACTACAGCCACCGCCACCGCTACCCGCAAACGTTTCGACGACGAACCCTATCTGGACCAATGCCAGGCCACCATCACGGCCGTCGGCCCCGAAGGCGTCGAGCTGGACGAGACCGTTTGCTACGCGCGTAGCGGCGGGCAGGCGGGCGACAGCGGCACGCTGACGCTGACGGATGGACGCGTGCTGACGTTGGCGGACACGGTGTACGCGGACGACCGCCAGCGCATCCTGCACGTGCTGAGCCTGGCCGAAGGCGACACGCCCCCGCAAGTGGGCGACCGTGTCACCGTGGCCATCGATTGGGCGCGCCGCCATCGCCTGATGCGGCTACACACCTGTCTGCACTTGCTGGGCGCCCTGGTGCCCGCGCCCGTGACCGGTTGCAGCATCTCGGCCGACTCCGCCCGCATCGATTTCGACCTGCCCGAATCCACCCTGGAAAAGACGGAGCTGGCCGAGCGACTGAACGCGCTGATCAACCGTGGCCTGGACGTCACCGTCACCGCCATCACCCCCGAAGAACTGGCGGCGCAACCCGACCTGGTGCGCACGGTGGGCGCGGCGCCCCCGACGGGCACGGCCAAGATCCGAATTGTGGATATCCCCGGGGTGGATCGCCAGCCCTGTGGCGGCACCCACGTGCGCAACACCGGCGAAATCGGCGCGGTGACCATCGCCAAGATCGAAAAGAAAAGCCGCACGAATCGGCGCGTGGTCGTCAACTTTGCATAAGCAACGCGCGATAAAAAAGGGCCGCGATGTTATCGCGGCCCTTGTATAAAGAGCGCCAGGGTTCACGCTTTTTTCCACCAACGCCACGGCGCGCGCAGCGGCCATTGATACTGGCTGCCCAACACGCGGGGCGCCAGCAGATGTCCCACCAGCACCGCGATGCCCGCCGCGGTCATCACGTCGGAAAGGTAGTGGTCCAGGTTGACCAGCCGGCTCATCGCCACCAGCGCGGCCAGCAGCAGGAACACCACGCGCCAGCGCGGCGCCAGGATGCTCAGCACCACGGCCACGGCAAAGGCCGCATAGGTGTGGCTGGACGGAAAGGAATTGAACTGCTGCACGCGTGAAAACGATTCGCCCAGCCCGTAGATGCCTTTTTCGAAGAACAACTCGGGACGCGCGCGGGCCACCGACCGCTTGAGCAACAACACGATCACCCCGCCCACGGCCATGGTCGAGAGCATCAGCAAGCTGCCGCGCGCCATGCTGGCGTAGCTCATGCGCAGCGGGTTGCGCCAGCCGCGCGCCAGACCAATCAGGCCGACCACGTAGAACGCCAGCGCCACGCCGATATACGGGCCGCTTTCGCCCAATTCGCCAACCCATTCGAAGGATTCGTTCACCCCGACGGACACCGACTGCTTGATCCAGATGGCAAGGGGCAAGTCCACCCATCGCGCACTGGCGCCTGCCAACAACGCCAATGCCGCAGCCAGCAACAGCCAGGTCGTCCAGGAAAAGGGGTTGCGGATCGGGTTTTGCACAGCGGGGCCGCGCGCGGCAGGGGGCACGGACGCGGCGGCCCGGGGCGTCAGGGGGTTCGGTGTCATCGGTGCCGCTTACGGGAAAATAGGAACGCTTGAGGAAAAACAGGAATATTACTTGCGGCTGGAATTCAGCCGGCCCGCTATCGTAACGGCGGCGCACCCGCCGGGCCAAGAAACAATTTCCTGGCAAGGGTTAAAATTCCGCCTTTCCACCCCTTTCAGCCCCCGGGATCTACACCCGTCACGGCGACACTCATGCAAGCTACCTCCCTTAAGCGCGCCAACGCGCCCAGCGCCGGCGACTCCGCCGCCGCCGCCCTTCCGGACACTGCCGCCACTGACGCAGGCACCGGTTCCCCCCGCAAGCTGTACATCCGCACCTTCGGCTGCCAGATGAACGAGTACGACTCGGACAAGATGGCCGACGTGCTGCGCGGCGACCAGGGCCTGGAACTGACCGACAACCCCGAAGAAGCCGACGTCATTCTCTTCAACACCTGTTCGGTGCGCGAAAAGGCGCAGGAAAAAGTGTTCTCGGACCTGGGCCGGGTGCAGCACCTGAAAAAGACCAATCCCAACCTGGTGATCGGCGTGGGCGGCTGCGTGGCCAGCCAGGAAGGCGCGGCCATCGTCAAGCGCGCGCCCTATGTTGACGTGGTGTTCGGCCCGCAGACGCTGCACCGCCTGCCCGACCTGATCGCGCGCCGCCGTGCCGAAGGCCGGTCGCAAGTGGACATCAGCTTTCCGGAAATCGAAAAGTTCGACAACATGCCGCCCCCGCGCGTCGATGGCGCCACGGCGTTCGTGTCCATCATGGAAGGCTGTAGCAAGTATTGCAGCTTCTGCGTGGTGCCCTACACGCGCGGCGAAGAAGTCTCGCGCCCCTTCGAGGACGTGCTGATCGAAGTGGCCGACCTGGCCGACCAGGGCGTGAAGGAAGTGACGCTGCTGGGCCAGAATGTGAACGCGTACCGCGGCAAAATGGAAGGCTCGGACGAGATCGCCGACTTTGCCATGCTGCTGGAATACGTGCACGACATCCCGGGCATCGAACGCATCCGCTACACCACGTCGCATCCCAAGGAAATGACCCAGCGCATGGTGGACGCCTACGCCCGCCTGCCCAAGCTGGTGTCGTTCCTGCACCTGCCCGTGCAAGCCGGCAGCGACCGCGTGCTGGCCGGCATGAAGCGGGGCTACACCACGCTGGAATTCAAGTCGGTGGTGCGCCGCCTGCGCGCGGCCCGCCCCGACCTGACGCTGTCGTCCGACTTCATCGTGGGCTTTCCCGGTGAAACGGAAGAAGACTTCGAAAAGACCATGAAGCTGATCGAAGATGTCGGTTTCGACACCTCGTTCTCGTTCGTGTATTCGCGCCGGCCGGGCACGCCCGCCGCCGACCTGACGGACGACACGCCGCAGGACGTCAAGCTGCGCCGCTTGCAGCGCCTGCAAGCGCTGATCAACGAGCAGGCGGCCACCATCGCCCGCAACATGGTCGGCACCCGCCAGCGCCTGCTGGTGGAAGGCCCCTCGCGCCGCGACCCCAACGAACTGATGGGCCGCACCGAGAACAATCGCATCGTGAACTTCGCCGCGCCCGCGCGGCTCATCGGACAAATGGTCGACGTCATCATCACCGAAGCGCACACCAATTCGTTGCGCGCCCGGGTGGCCGATGTGGACCGCGTTCCCCAAGAGGCCGAATGACCACTCCCCGTTCCCGCGCCCGTCGCAGCATGCCCGCCGTCGTCAACCTGGACGGCGACAACACCCACCTGGCCAATCTGTGCGGCCCCCTGGACGAGAATCTGCGCCAACTGGCCGACGGCATGGGCGTGAAGCTGTCGCGCCGAGGCAGCCGCGTCACCATCGAAGGCGAACGCGCCGAACTGGCCGGCCGGGTCTTGCGGCGCTTTCACGAGCAAGCCGTGCACCGCGCTCTGTCGGTCGATGACATCCAGCTGGGCCTGGTCGAAATCGGCGTTGGACGCCAGGAAGACAAACCACAGGAAGCGCAGGTGCGCGAAGCCGATGCCTTGCCGGCCCTGGACGACGACAGCGACAGCATCGCGCTGCGCACCAAGCGCAGTGACCTGCGCCCGCGCACGCCGCGCCAGCGCGACTACCTGAACAACATCCTGAAGCACGACATCACGTTCGGCGTCGGCCCGGCCGGCACCGGCAAGACCTGGCTGGCGGTGGCTTGCGCCATCGATGCCATGGAACGCGATACGGTGCAGCGGCTGGTGCTGACGCGCCCCGCCGTCGAAGCCGGCGAGCGCCTGGGCTTCCTGCCCGGCGACCTGGCCCAGAAGGTGGACCCCTATCTGCGCCCGCTGTACGACGCGCTGTACGACCTGATGGGCTTTGAAAAGGTGCAGCGCCTGTTCGAAAAGCAGACCATCGAAATCGCACCGCTGGCTTATATGCGCGGCCGCACGCTGAACCACGCGTTCGTCATCCTGGACGAAGCGCAGAACACCACGCCGGAACAAATGAAGATGTTCCTGACGCGGATCGGTTTCGGCAGCAAGGCCGTCATCACCGGCGACCCGTCACAGGTGGACCTGCCGCGCGGTCAGGACAGCGGCCTGGCGCATGCGGTCAAGGTGCTGGAAGACGTCCAGGGCATTGCCACCACCCGCTTCACCAGCCGCGATGTCGTGCGCCACCCGCTGGTCGCCCGCATTGTCGACGCCTATGATCGCGCCTCTGAAAATGAAGCCTGATCTGTCCCTGTCCGTTCAATACGGGGTCGAGGAAGCCCGCCTGCCCCGCTGGCGCCTGCGCCGGTGGGCCGAGCGCGCGCTGGCGGCGGCGGCCGAAGACGGCCTGGTGGACTTTTCGGCGGCGGAACTGAGCCTGCGCCTGGTCGGCGCTGCCGAGAGCCGGCGCCTGAACCGCGATTTCCGCGAACGCGACTACGCCACCAATGTGCTCACCTTCGAGTACGGCGTGGACCCGTTGGGCGTGGCCCGCGGCGATATCGTGATGTGCGTGCCGGTGCTGGTGCGCGAGGCGCGCGAACAGCGCAAACCGCTGCTGGAGCACGCGGCCCACCTGACGATTCACGGCGTGCTGCATTCGCTGGGCTACGACCACATCAAGGCACGCGACGCCAAGCGCATGGAAGCCCTGGAAACGGCCACGCTGGCGCGGATGGGCATCGCTGACCCGTACGTGGTGGCCGCTTAGGCCGCCCGGCCAAGCTTGCTCCGAACGCCGCCCGCGTTCGGGCATGCCGCTTGCGGCCCCCTCGGGTCAACCCCTAGCTTCTAGCGAAAAATGGCGTCAAGCAACGCGCAGATGTCGTCGTTTGCCCGCATTTTCAGGGCCGTCGTTACAAAAGCCACGCCAGTTTCGGTTATGCTGGCCCCTCCATAACTTGTCCTCCCGGACGATGTCTGACCCTTACCCTGCTCCTGAAGCGACCTCTGCTCGCTCATCCAAACCCGCCACCAAATCCCTTCTAGACCGCCTGCTTTCCCTTGTGCGCCGAGAGCCCGAGGACCGCGAAGGCATCAAGGCCATTCTGGAAGCTGCCCACGACCGCAACCTGCTGGATGCGGAGTCCTACAAGATGATCAAGGGCGCGCTGGCCGTGTCCGAAGGCACCGTTGGCGACATCATGGTTCCGCGTTCGCGCATGGACCTGCTGGACGTCACGCAGCCCATCCCGTACCTGGTGGCCTCCGTCATCGAAACCGCGCACTCGCGGTTCCCGGTGTACGAGGGTGATCGCGACAACATCATCGGCATCCTGCTGGCCAAGGACTTGCTGCGCTGCATGCTGGAACCCGGCATCGAACTGCGCACGCTGGTCCGCCCGGCCGTGTTCATCCCCGAGTCCAAGCGCCTGAATGTGCTGCTGCACGAATTCCGCGCCAGCCGTAACCACCAGGCCATCGTCATCGACGAGCACGGCGGTATTTCAGGGCTGGTCACGATGGAAGACGTACTGGAACAGATCGTCGGCGACATCGAAGACGAATTCGACGAAACCGAAGAAGACGAGATCTTCCCCGAAGGCGAAAACCAGTGGCGCGTGATGGCGGCCACCGACATCTCGCACTTCAACGAGGTCTTCGGCTGCCAGCTGCCCGACGACGAATACGACAGCGTGGGCGGCTGGATGGGCGGCCAACTGGGCCGCATTCCACGCCGTGGCGACGTGGCCGAATTCGACGGCCTGCGCATGGAGGTGGCTCGCGGTGACGCCCGCCGCGCCATCTGGTTGCGCGTCAAGCGCAACGTGCCTGCCCCAACCTCCCGCCCCAACGACGACGCATGAGCCGTACCCCGCGCAGCATCCTCCTGCGCGGCGCCGTCGGCTTGACGCTGGCGGGCGCCGTGCACGCCCTGACCTTCGCGCCCGGCCCGTTGCCGGATTGGGCGCTGGCCATCACGCAGATACTCATGCTTGCCATCGCGGCGCGCGTCACGCTGACCGCGCCGTCGGCCAAGCAAGCCTGGCTACGCGCCTGGCTGTTCGGCTTTGCCACCTACGCCGTGGGCCTGTATTGGCTGTTCATCAGCATGCATCGCTACGGCGATCTGGCCGCCCCGCTGGCCGTGGCCGGCGTGCTGGCCCTGTCCGCATTTCTAGCACTGTTTCCCGCCACCGCCAGTGCGCTGACGCGCCGCTACGTTCCGCTGACGGCGGGCGCCACGCCGCTGGGCAGGCTGTCATCCACGCTGGCCTGGGCTGCGCTGTGGGCCGCCTTCGAATGGCTGCGCGCGGTTTTGCTGACCGGCTTCCCGTGGCTGAACATCGGCTACGCACAAGTGGACAGCCCGATTGCGGGATGGGCGCCTATTCTTGGCGTGCACGGCATGGCCTTCGTGGCCGCGTTCGCCGCCGCCGCCATCGCCAGCCTGTGGCAGCCGTCCCGCAAAAAGGCCATGGACTCGCGCCAGGCCCTGGCGGCCGGCGTCGCGGTGGCACTGGCCGCCGTGGGTTGGCCGCTGTCGCGCATCGATTGGTCTTCGCCCACCGGCGACCCGCTTAACGTCAGGCTGATCCAGGGCAACATCGAACAATCACAAAAGTTCGACCCCGCGCTGCTGGAACAAAGTCTGGTGCGCCATCTGGAAATGACCGCGCTGCCGCCCGCGCCCGGCGTGCCCGCGCCGCAGCTGGTGATCCTTCCCGAAACCGTGATGCCGGTTTTCCAGGACCAGCTGGATCCGCGCATCTGGGACGCCTGGCGTGGCGTGGCCGCGCGCGGCAACATGACGATTGCGATGGGCGTGCCGCTGCACGACCGCGTCAATGGCCGCGACCGCTACACCAACAGCGTGGTGGGATTCGACGGCAACACGCCGGTCCAGCAATTGCTTGCCGGCAGCACGGCCATGCGTTACGACAAGCGCCATCTGGTGCCGTGGGGCGAATACGTGCCGCCCGGGTTTCACTGGTTTGTCGACATGCTGAACATTCCGCTGGGCGATTTCGATCGCGGCGCGGCGCGGCAGACGCCGTTTGCGGTTGGCGGCCAGCACATCGCGTTCAACATCTGCTACGAAGACCTGTTCGGCCCCGACCTTTTGCCCGCGCTACAGCCGGGCGCCAATGGCGAGCCCGGCGCAACCATCCTGGTCAACGTCAGCAACCTGGGCTGGTTCGGCAATTCGTGGGCGTTGCGCCAGCACTTGCAGATCGGCCGCCTGCGCACCATGGAAACCGCGCGGCCCATGCTGACGGCCACCAACACCGGCATCACCGCCGCTATCGACGCCAAAGGCCACGTGGCGGCGCAGCTTGCGCCGTTGCAGCCGGGCATGCTGCCGGTATCGGTGCAAGGCATGACGGGGCTGACCCCGTATGCCCGCTTCGGCGACAAACTGGCCTTGGCCTTGATGGGCCTGATTCTGATCGCGGCCATAGGCGGCCACCGCAAGGCTCGGCCCGCCAACTGATCGCTGGGTTTCCTAGCCGAACAAATTTTCCGGCAGCCTGCCGCTGTCTTGCGGCGGGCGCACAGGCCCCTCGCCCGCGCCCGTCAACTCGATGGCTTCGGCAATGGCGTCCATGTCGTCGCTATCCAGTTCCAGTTCGGCCGCGCCCAGCAGGCCATTGACCTGCGCGGCACTGCGCGCGCCGACAATGGCGCCCGTGACGCCCGGCCATGCCAACGTCCATGCCGCGGCGACGGCGGCCACCGTCGTGCCGTGATGTTCCGCGATGGGCTTCATCGCATCTGCCAGCGCCAGGTTCCGGGCAAGGTTCGGCGGCGCGAATTCGGCATTGCGCGCGCGCCAGTCGTCCGGCGGCAGCGCCCGGGCCCGCTCGGCGGAAAAGGCGCCCGTCAGCAGCCCCGACTGCATCGGGCTGTAGACAATCACACCTACGTCATGCTGCGCGCACCAGGGGATCAAGTCGGCGGCCGCGCCACGCTGGATCGCCGAGAAAGGCGGCTGCAGGGAATCCACATGGCCCAGCGCCTCGGCATCCTGCAACTGCGCCAGGTTGTGGTTGGACAGGCCAATGGCGCCCACCTTGCCTTCCTGCTTGAGGGTCAGCAGTTCCTGCCAATAGGTTTCGAGCGGCGTGCCGTCGCCGGCCGGCCAGTGCATTTGATAAAGGTCGAGGCGCTCGACGCCCAGCCGGCGCAGCGACCCTTCGATTTCGCGACGGATGCTGGCCGGCGCACCGGTACGGCGCGGCATCGCCCGCGGGTTGTCGGTCGACCACGTCAGCCCGCATTTGGTGAACACATAGGGCCGTTCGCCGGGCGCCATCTGCGCCAGCGCGCGCCGCACGACGTCTTCGGAATGGCCCAGCCCGTAAACCGCCGCCGTATCGATCCAGTTGATGCCCCGGTCCACGGCCAGGCGAATCGCGGCGATGGAATCGGCGTCGTCTTGCGGGCCCCATCCTACCGCCCAGCCATTGCCGCCAATGGCCCAGGCGCCCAATCCGATACGCGTGATGTCCATGCCGCTTCGGCCCAGGGGCCGGGTGGGAAAAGAAGTCTTTGTGCTCATGCCGGAATTCTCAGGTTGTCGCGCGGTTTTCACGCCAAAGCCGCAGGATGTCGAAAATTTTTTATCGTCCACGATAGCATCCGCACAAGCCTTTGATTTTTCTGGATTCCACGAACCGGAGGCGGTTCCGCGGCGGCCTGATTTCGCTCACAAAATAAGCAGAAAAAGGCATCCCACCCCCATTTTTTTTGTCGTTTTATGATTTTTGCCCGCGATCGACTTGCACACCCGATTTTGTTCGTGCATAATCTCGTTTCTTCGCCAACGGCACTAAACAAAACCGGCAACGAACTACGAAAAAGCGCACAATAAAACGTGTGTTTTGACCGTAAAACGTAGCAGGAATTGATTAGAGAAACGGGGGTATAGCTCAGCTGGGAGAGCGCTTGCATGGCATGCAAGAGGTCAGCGGTTCGATCCCGCTTACCTCCACCAGTCAACAGCGAAGAATGCGGTACCAGTAATGCAGTACAGCAAGTCCAAGTCCCCTTCGTCTAGAGGCCTAGGACATCACCCTTTCACGGTGAGTACAGGGGTTCGAATCCCCTAGGGGACGCCAGTTCACTGGCAGCAGTAAAGAAGTAGATAAGTGCAGTTGAAGTGACAAAGTAGTTGAGTAAGCCGCTGCGGAGCGGTAGTTCAGTTGGTTAGAATACCGGCCTGTCACGCCGGGGGTCGCGGGTTCGAGCCCCGTCCGCTCCGCCAAAAGCTCTCGCTCTGAGTCTTTCAAGAGCTCCGTCTTCGGGGCTTTTTGCTTTTATAGAGTGTGAGACCTTGTTGTTTGCAGTTCAGAACATCAAGGCGCCCTGGGGGGTATAGCTCAGCTGGGAGAGCGCTTGCATGGCATGCAAGAGGTCAGCGGTTCGATCCCGCTTACCTCCACCAGCACTCAGCACCGTAGTACGCAGTACCGTAGTAAAGTTCTTTGCAGTTCTGTTAGTTCAGGTCCCCTTCGTCTAGAGGCCTAGGACATCACCCTTTCACGGTGAGTACAGGGGTTCGAATCCCCTAGGGGACGCCAGCTTTCTGGCATGTAGTTAAAGCTGCCTTGACACCGCAGCGTAGTGATGAAGTTGAAGTTGTTGAGTAAGCCGCTGCGGAGCGGTAGTTCAGTTGGTTAGAATACCGGCCTGTCACGCCGGGGGTCGCGGGTTCGAGCCCCGTCCGCTCCGCCAAGCACTTTAGTGTTTGCCAGCATGCAGCATGAAAGATCGCAAGACCGATCCTCGCAATACCCACTATCGCAATACGCGTCGTCGCAGTACACATTGAAGCTCCGGATTCCGGGGCTTTTTGCATTTCAGCGGCCGCATTGTCCGCGCGTTATTTTGTGCGTTCTCCCCTCCTTTTACCCCGCCGCTAAGACTCGTCCGTTTTGCTCTCTGGACAGCTTTGCCGCGCCCCTGCATCCTGTGGGCTCACGCCACGCGAACCGAAGAGGCCTACGTGACCGCAAACGCCGCCGCGCCACACGCGCATCGCCAACACCTGCAAGCCATCATCGCGGGTTTGAATGAAGGCATCATCCTGCTCGAACCCGACGGCTCAATTGCATGGGCCAATAACAGCGCACTGGAACTGCATGGCGCCGACACGCTTGAAGCGCTGGGCGGCACACCCGCCGGCTATCGCAAACGCTACACCCTGACCTACCGCAACCATCACCGCGTGCCCGCGCGCCAATATCCGCTGGACCGCCTGGCGGCGGAAGAAACGTTCGACGATCTGCTGCTGGACTTGAGCCGCAAGGATGACGAAGACTTTCTGCGTAACGTGCGCGCGCGCGGCTTGAATCTGGAAGGCGACAAAGGCGCTGACTACCGCGTGCTGATCCTGCATGACCAGACCGAGCAGATCAACGCCGAAGAACGCTTCGAACGCACCTTTGGCGCGAACCCCGCGCCCGCCCTCATCTGCCGGCTTTCCGACCTGCGCTATGTCAAGGTGAACCAGGGCTTTCTGGAAATGACGGGCTACACGCGCGAGACCGTGCTGGGCAAGTCGGCCTACGAACTGGACGTGCTGGATGGCGGCGACGACAAAGAAAAGGCCGTGGCCAATCTGAACGAAGGCAAGACAATCACGCAGCGCGAAGGCGTCGTGAAGCAGGCCGACGGCGGCACCAAGTTCGTGATGGTCGCCGGCCAACCGATCGACATGCAGGACGAACCGTGCATGCTGTTCACTTTCATCGATCTGGAAGCACGCAAACGCACCGAGATGGCGCTGCGCGAAAGCGAAGAGCGCTTCTCCAAGGCGTTCAAGCTGGCGCCCGTGCCGATGGCCGTGTGCGAAGGCGATACGCTGCGCGTGCTGGATATCAACGACGCCTTCGCGGCGGTGACCGGCGCGTCGCCCGAGGACAGCGTCGGCGCGGCCTTGACCGACGTGGGCCTGCACCCCTACGAAGGCATGGCCGCCAGCCTGAAGCGCGGTGAAAGCGCGCGCAACCGCGAAGCCACGCTGGCCACGCAGGATGGCGGCGCGCTTGATTGCCTGGTGTCGGCCGAACCCGTGATGATCGGCGGGCAGCGCCGGCTGCTGATCGTGATGCAGGACATCACCGAACGCAAACGCTCCGAGATCGAACTGCTGGCCGCGATCGAAGCGGTGATGCAGGACACGTCGTGGTTCAGCCGGGGCATCATCGAAAAGCTGGCGCAGTTGCGCCAACCCGCACCGGCCTCGCGCGATGTGGCGGAACTGGCGCAACTGACCACGCGCGAACGTGAAGTGCTAGGCCTGCTATGCCAGGGGCACGACGACGATGGCATCGCCAAGGCCTTGAAGCTCTCGCGCAATACCGTGCGCAACCATGTGGCCACGATCTACAGCAAGATTGGCGTGCACCGGCGCAGCGCCGCGATCGTCTGGGCGCGCGATCGCGGTATCACGGGGCACGAATCCGCGCGGGTCCGTGACAAGCCGGCCAAGGAGTGATCGCACCGCAGGGATCGCAGCGGATGTTGCCCTTGCGGATAGCCACCGTCGCGGGTGATATTTACAATTAGAATCAAAATATTCCGGGGGTCGGCATCGACGAAGATGCCATCGCGTTAGTCGGCGCCGCACCGTTAAATCGTCTATTTGCGGCAAAGCCTCATCCAAGTTGCCGGCATTTTCGTGCTGTCGGCCTGCATTGCACAAACCCCGCGCAGGTTCTTACGATCCGCCGATCCCGCCCTTGCCTTGCCAGGCAAGCGGCGCGGTTTCGATAGATCGAATGGAGCCCGCCCTTGCAGACCGCCTACATCCCCGTCCCGCGGACGACCCGCAACCGAGCCGCCCCGGCCTGGACCACCGACGACATCCTGGCGATGTACGCGTTGCCGTTCATGGACCTGGTGCACCGCGCGCAGCAGGTCCATCGCGCACACTTCGATCCCAACGCCGTGCAGCTGTCCAGCCTGCTGTCGATCAAGACGGGCGGCTGTCCGGAGGATTGCGCGTACTGCCCGCAGTCGTCGCACTACGACACCGGGCTTGATGCCGACAAGCTGATGCCGCTGGATGAAGTCGTGGCTGCCGCCAAGGCCGCGCAGGCTGGCGGGGCGCAACGCTTTTGCATGGGCGCGGCCTGGCGCAGCCCGAAGCCGCATCATCTGGAGGCCGTGGCGCAGATGGTCAGCGCGGTGAAGTCCTTGGGGCTGGAAACCTGCGTCACGCTGGGCATGTTGCGCGACGGCCAGGCCGAGCAGCTTAAGGACGCCGGCCTGGACTACTACAACCACAACCTGGACACGTCGCCGGAGTTCTACGGCAAGATCATTTCCACTCGCACCTACCAGGACCGCCTGGATACGCTGGCACGCGTGCGCGACGCCGGCATCAGCGTGTGCTGCGGCGGCATTGTGGGCATGGGCGAATCGCGGCGGGAACGCGCCGGCCTGATTGCGCAATTGGCCAACATGGAGCCCTATCCGGAATCGGTGCCAATCAACAACCTGGTCCAGGTGGAAGGCACGCCGCTGGCCGAGGTCCAGGCGCTGGACCCCTTCGAGTTCGTGCGCACCATTGCCGTGGCGCGCATCACGATGCCGCGCGCGGCCGTGCGCTTGTCGGCCGGTCGCGAAACCATGGACGACGCCATGCAGGCGCTGTGCTTCATGGCGGGCGCCAATTCGATGTTCTATGGCGACGCGCTGCTGACCACCGCCAACCCGCAGATGCAGGCCGACCAGCGCCTGCTGCAACGGCTGGGCATGCACGTAGAGCCGGGGCCGCACCATGCCGCATCGGAATTCCCGGACGCGGGGCAAGTCACCTCGGGAAATGTCACCTTGGGAAATGCCACCCCCGAACATGCCACCCCCGAACATGCCACCTCGGGACAAACCTCCTTGGAATGCTGCCCCTCCCGGCAGGCAGTCTCGGCACAAGGCGTCGCCAATCTTCCCGCCTCGGCACTTTCCGCTTCCCGTGACCCCGTCACCGGGCATTCCGCCACACAGCAAGCCGCTTCCGTCCAACCCTGCGCCGAAGGAGGCACGACATGCCGCTGACGCCGGGCGTTCTCTACCTGCTGGCCAGCGTGACGTGCAGCGTCACCGTGGCCGTGTTGCTTAAGTTGGCCCGGCGCTATGACGTCGACGTGCGGCAGGCCATTGCCATGAACTATGCCGTGGCCGCCCTGCTCTGCTGGGCCGTGCTGAAACCGGACCCCGCCGCCCTGCTTACGCCCAGCACGCCGTGGGCAGTGCTCGCCGCGCTGGGGGTGCTATTGCCCAGCGTGTTCCTGGCCATGGCCGCAGCGGTGCGTCACGCCGGCATCGTGCGCAGCGACGCGGCGCAGCGCCTGTCGTTGTTCATCCCGTTGCTGGCGGCGTTCCTGTTGTTCGGCGAACCGGTCAATGGCCGCAAGCTGGCGGCGATCCTGCTGGCGTTTACCGCGCTGGCCTGCTTGCTCTTGCGACCTGGAAGGGCCTCGGCGGGCGGGGCTGCG
>NZ_JBLVOL010000075.1:40560-47256 GCF_053543755.1 Achromobacter semiaridum
CCCCCACGCCCGCCACGCCCGCCACGCCCGCCACGACTACCGCCACGATCGCCGCTGCTGTCACGACCGCTACATCGACCGCTACATCGACCGCTACATCGACCGCTACATCGACCGCCACATCGACCGCTACCACCGCCGCTGCCACCAGCACCACCGCCTCTGACCGCGGCATCTGGCTGTGGCCGCTGGCGGTGTGGGCGGGGTACGGGGTGATCGACATCCTGTTCAAGCAGGTGGCGCGTGCCGGCACCGCGTTTGCCGGCGGGCTGCTGTTGGCCTTTGTGCTGGCGGGCGTGTTGATGTTGGCGTATCTGCTGGCGCGCCGGGTGCGTTGGCAGCCCCGTCACCTGCTGGCGGGCGTGGCGCTGGGCGTGGCCAATTTCGGCAACATCCTGACCTATATCCGCGCGCACCAGTCCTTGCCTGAACATCCGGCGCTGGTGTTCGCGTCGATGAACATGGGCGTGATCACGCTGGGCACGCTGGTGGGCGCGTTAGTGTTTCGCGAGCCGCTGACCCGGATCAACGCGCTGGGTATCGCGCTGGCGCTGGGCGCGATCGTGCTGATGGCGCCCTGGTAATCCCCGCGGCGCCACCGTCAGGTGCCCGTGCGGCGGCGGCGCTCAGAGTCGGATTCGGTTTCCGAGGGGGAGACATCCTCCTCGCCTGCACCGGATTCAACATCAGCAGCACGGCCGCCGGCTGGCACCCCGGTACCGGCTGCTGTGGCGTCGGCTGCCGCAGGATCGCCTGCCGCAGCGTCGGCTGCCGCAGCATCGGCTGCCGCAGCGTCGGCTGCCGCAGCGTCCGCCGGCCATTCCTGCTTGAGGGCCGGCTCTTCCACTGCCGGCTCCTCGGTGGTCGTGACCGGCGCGGCGGCGGGGTCCGGCTGCACCATTTCCATCGCGATGTCGTTTTCTGGATCCACGCGCGGGTCCAGCACCGCCGCCGCGGGCGAGCTTTGCAGTGTGTCGGGCATCGGCACGAAGTGCGTCGGCGCTTCATCGACCTGGTGCGCGCCGGTAACGCGCGTGGGGCGCACCTGCCATACCAGGATCAAGGCGCAAGCCGAGATGAACACGTAATACATGCTGGGGCCGCCCAGCGACATCATCAGCCCCGCCACCATCGGACCGATACACGCACCCACGCCGTAGGTCATCAGCAAGACGGCCGACAGGCTGACCCGGCGTTCGGATTCCACGTGATCGTTGGCGAATGCCGCCCCCAGCGGGTACAGCGTGAATTGCAAAATGCCGAACACGCACGACAAAGCCACCAGCGCCCAATATGGCAAGGTCAGCCAGCCCCACATCACGGTGGGCAGCAGCACCAGCAGCAAGGCGTTGAAACGGATCAGGCCCGCCCGGTTGATGCGGTCGGACAACCAGCCCATCGGCCATTGCGACAGCAACCCCGCCGTGACGGCGGCGGCCACGAAGACGGCGGCCTGCGACGTCGTCAGGCCATGCTTGGCCCCATAGACGGCGGCCAGCCCATAGAAAGCGCCCGACAGGTTACCCGCCACGAACAGCACCGTCATGGACAGCGGCACGCGCCGCATGAAAAAGCGGATGTCCAGCGGCGCGGGCAGCGGCGTGGGCGGGTGCGAACGCGCGGTGACGGCAATGGGCACCAGGCACAACACCAGGCACATGGCCACCAGCGTCAGCGGCCGCAGGTCCAGCGTGGCGTAGGCGGTCAGCGCCAACTGCCCCAGCACGGTGCCCAGCCCGGACACCACCATGTAGACCGAGAACACCCGGCCGCGCTGGTGGTTTTCAGTTTGTTCGTTCAGCCAGCTTTCGATGACCATGAATTCGGTCACCATCACCACGCCGGATATCAGGCGGAACACCAGCCACAACGGCATGGAATCAACCAGCGTCTGGGCCAGGATCATGCTGGTGGCAATCGCCGCGCACGCGACGAACGCGCGGATATGACCCACGCGGATGATGAGCTTGTGCCCCAATCGGGCTCCGCACACCAGGCCCAGGTAGTAGCCGGCGATCAGGACGCCGATCCACACTTCGCTGACGGACTGCGCCGTCAGCCGAAGGCCCATGTAGGTGTTGAACAGACCCGTGCCGATCAGCATCAGCAAGGTCGCGAAGTACAGGGACGAGAATGAGGAGAGGGTGGCGAGCATGGCGTTGGCAACCGCTGCTGGCATTAGCACGGCGGGCTGCAAAGGCAACCCGCCGCGTTGAGCGGTAAAACTGGAAGCTACGTTAGGTCAGATTTGCGACAGCAGCGTGGCGGCGTCGCTGACTTCGAACTTGCCAGGACCTTCCACGTTCAACTGCTTGACCACGCCGTCGACGATCAGCGCCGAGTAGCGTTGCGAACGCACGCCCATGCCGCGCGCGATCAGGTCCAGTTCCAGGCCCAGTTCCTTGGTCCACAGCGCCGAGCCATCGGCCAGCATGCGGACACGGCCTTCAGTCTTTTGTTCGCGGCCCCAGGCGCCCATGACGAAAGCGTCGTTGACGGCCACGCACCAGATTTCGTCCACGCCCTTGGCCTTGAGGGCGTCGGCTTGTTCCACATAGCCCGGCAGATGTTTGGCCGAGCAGGTGGGGGTGAAGGCGCCCGGCAAGGCGAACAGCGCGATGGTCTTGCCGCGGGTCAGGTCGGAAACCTGGAACGCGTTGGGGCCCAGCGAGCAGCCGGCGGTTTCGGTTTCGATGAATTCGGTCAGGGTGCCATCCGGCACGCGGTCGCCGACTTTGATCGTCATGGTATCTCCAGGGAAAGTGGGGCAATGCATTGAGGCAGGATCGCCTCACACCCTCCATCATAGTGCGTGCGCGCCCTGCCCGCTGCGCCAGAGCGACGCGAAAAAAACACGCACAGTCTGATACGACTCCACACCGCGACCACATCGACTGGAAACGGCTGCTTGCCATAATGCGCCAGTGACCCACGCCCGCGCGGCGCCTACATCGCCCATCGCCCGCCGGGCATCAAGCGGAGATTCACCGATGCACAAGCTTTTGACAGCCTTGGCCTGGGTCCTGGCCACCGCCGCCGCCCCTTCCTGGGCCGCGCCGGACGCCAGCGAACAGGCGCAATACGAATCCTTCGTGGTGGCCGCCGGCGCGTCGAACGGCGCGGCGCGCGCGTGCGGGGCTTCAGAGCCCGACCTGGCGCAGCATCAGGCAACCGCGCACAAGAACCTGGCCCGCTACGCCAAGGAATATGGGTTTTCAGCCGCGTCCTACGACGCGTTGTTCCAGAAGGGCCTGGCCGAAGGCAAGACGATGATGGACGACATGAAGCGGTCCGGCGTTGACGGTTGCCGGGGCGTGCTGGGCAGTTTCCAGAACGAGCGCGCGATCGGCTACGACGATATGAAAAGCGCGCTGGCCGAGGTCAGCGACGGCCTGCCGGGCGAAGAAGCCCAGTAGACCGCCGCGATCGCCGACGGGCTACAGCCCGTTCTGCTTGAACCAGTCCAGCATCCGCGTCCAGGCCTGCTCGGCTTCCGGCTTGCGATACGACGGCCGGTAATCCGCATGGAACGCGTGCGGTGCTTCGGGGTAGACGTCGATGCGCGACGCCTTTGCCGGCGCCGGCCCCTTGGCCAGTTCGATGCGCATCTTGTCCACGTCCGTCAGTGGAATGCCGGCGTCCTTGCCGCCGTAGGCGCCCAGCACGGGCGCCTTCAATTCGTTCACCAGGCTCAACACCGACTTGGGCTTGAGCTCGCTGGGTTCGCCCGCAAGCTGTCCGTAGAACGCCGCGCCCGCGCGCAGCTTGGGGTTGTGCGCCGCGTACAGCCACACTTGGCGGCCGCCCCAGCAAAAGCCCACGATGCCCAGCCGGTCGGGGTTGCCGCCGTTGGCCGCCGCCCACTTGGCGGTGGCGTCCAGATCGCCCTGCACCTGGATGTCGGGCACCTTGCTGATGATCTCGGCTTGCAGCTTCGGAATTTCGGTGTACTTGGACGGGTCGCCCTGGCGCGCGAACAGTTCGGGCGCAATAGCCAGATAGCCCAGGTGAGCCAGGCGTCGGCACACGTCCTGGATATATTCGTGCACGCCGAAGATCTCGGACACAACGATGACGGTGGGCAGGCTCTTCTTGCCTTCGGGCGCCGCGCGATAAGCCGGCATCTTGCCGTCCGACGTCGGGATATCGACCTTGCCGGCCGTCAATCCCTTGGCGTCGGTGGCGATGGCGGTCTGCGCCACGGCCGGCCCCGCCGCCAGGGAAAAGCCCGCCGCGACCGTCGTGGCGATGAAGCCCCGCCGATCCAGCCGCAAGGGCGGCAGCAGGCTGTCGAAGTGCGCGTCCTGATCTTTCATCGAAAATCTCCTGGCAAAAAAAGCCTGGCCCGGAACGCCTTGCATACCGTGGGTCAAGCCGGGTTCACTTCAGGGAGAAGTCCACGCGCGAGGGTTGCCCCTCGTCCTTGATGCCGTCCGCGTCCAGCTGCGGCGCAACGATGAAGACACGGTCCGCGAGTCCTTCCTGGGCTTGCAACTTCTCATATACCGCCTGGGCTCGGGCATCGGCCAATTGGCGCAATTGCTCGTCGCCCACCTTCGCCACGCCGCGCAGCATCGCTTCCATTTGCGCGGCCGGCACCGACTTGGACATGCCAATGAAATTGCGCGGCTTGTCCTTGATGTCGGTGTCGTCGTAGACCTCTTCCAGATACTTCTGGCGCTCGGCGGGCGACACCTGCACGCGCGCGGGATCGGGCTTCTTGCCGCGCGGCGTCGTGTCGGCGGCCTTGGCGGCGCGGATCTGGGCATCGACCCAGGCCTGGCGCAGCCCTTCCATGTCGGTCTTGGGATCGGCGCGGCCGCTGATGTCCATCTTCAGCGCGGGGCGGTCCGTCAGCGCCTTGATCAGCGTGTCGATGCGCTGCACCGAGTCCTCGGTCAGCACCGCGCTGCCTGGCGCGAACTCCACATACGACAACTCTTCGCCGCCGCCAAACGCCGAGGCCAGCAAGCTGAACGGCGACGTCACCGCCTTGACGACCAGGTTCATCACCACGCGCACCACGATGCCGCCCACCGAAAATTCCGGGTCGTCCAGCGACCCGGACACGGGCAGGTTGATGTCGATATTGCCGCGAGAATCCTTCAGCAGCGCCACGGCCAGCAGCACCGGCAGTTTGGTGGCGTCGGGGCTGTTGGTCTTGTCGCCGAAGGTCAGCTGGTTCAGCACGACGTGGTTGGACGCCTGCAACGCGCGGTCCTTGATCTTGTATTCCAGGTCCACCGACAGTTTGCCGCGCTTGATCGGGTAGCCCACGTACTTGGCCGAATAGGTGTTGAAGCGCGGCAGGTCCACGCCCTTGGCCGACGCCTTCAGGTCCAGCGTCAGGTATTTGGCGAACGGCTGCACGATGCCGCTGATCGACAGCGGCGCGGTGGTGTAGACGCGCCCCGTGACCTTGACCTTGGCGGGCTGCGGGTTGGTGGACGACACCGCCGTGATCGCGCCTTCGATGGCCGACAGCTCGGCCACATAGTTGGGTTTGACGAAGCGATCGGTAAACGTCATGCGGCCGCGCGACAGCGTGACGCTGTTCACCGCGATGTCGGGCATGGCCGCGCCCTCGCCGCCTTTCGAGGCCGCTGGCGATGCGGCCTTGGATGCCGGCGTCGATGCCGGGGCGGCGGGCGGCGGGCGGGCCGGCGTCTGCGTGTCCTGCGTGATGGAGCCACCCGCCTGCCCCGGCGCCGCCACCAGGTCCATCACGTTCAGCCGGCCCTGGGCGTTCAACAGGATGCGGCCGTAGAAGTCTTCCAGCGCGATGTCGCCCAGCTTGGCGCCCACTTTGTCGCCCGCCACGGACACGTCCATGCCGGCAAAGGCCAGCCGCTTCCAATTCAGGAAGTCGTCGTTGTTGACGCGGTCTTGCAGGTCCACACCGGTGATCTCGACGCCGCCTTTCCAGTTGACCCGCATGGGCGCGTTGCCGGCGGCGGCGGCATAGGCCACGTCGCCCTTGGCCCCCAGCGTAATGGCGCGCACGGTGGCGTTCAGGCTGCCGGCGGCGTAGGCCGCGAACGGGGCCACGTTAAGTTCGGACAGGTCAACGGACGACGCGACGGTCAGCGGCTGCGGCGTGAATGTGCCCGCCAGGTTCAGCTTGCCGTTGCCCTGGATGCCCGCCGCTGCCAGGGTGAAGCGGCTCTGGCCCGGGCCCATGGCAAGTTTGTCAGCCGTGACGCGCAGCGATTGCAGCGCGATATCCAGCGGGGGCTTTTGCGCTTCGTCGCGTGCCTTGAATTGGGTCAGGTCGGCCTGCACAGCGGTGGCCGAGGCGTCGATGGCGCCGTCTTTTTCGCGCACGTGGATCTGCGCGTTAGCGGCCAGCCTGCCGTCTTGCAGCAGGATGGGCGCCACGCTGCGCACGGCCGGCGCCAATGGGGCCAGCGCGATGTTGCCCATGCGCACGCCCAGCTCAAGCGACAGCGGGGCCAATTCCAGCGGACCCTTGGCGCGTATCCAGCCGCCGTCGGTGCTGTTGTCCACGGTCAGCCACAAGTCGATGGGCTGGTTCTTGACCTCGGGCACCACCACGCCTTCCACGGTGGCGCCGATGCCGGTCATGACGTAATCCAGCTTGCTGACCGCATCGGTCAGGTAGAGCTCGCCTTCATGCAGATTGAAGGCGTCCAGCGTGACCTTCCATTCGGACGGGGCGGGCGCGACGGGCGGCGG
>NZ_JBLVOL010000076.1:0-6065 GCF_053543755.1 Achromobacter semiaridum
CCGGGGGGCGCGCTCCAACCTTTGGATAGGTCCACGGCTTGGCGCCAGCGTTTCATTCTGGCGTCGCGTACGGCTTGGGGCCAGGTGGGGGTGAAGGTGCGTTCGGCCTGCCATTTGGAGGCGAATTCTTCCAGGTGGCTCCAGAAGCCTACCGCCAGGCCGGCCAGGCCCGCGGCGCCCAGGGCCGTCGATTCGGGCACGCGGGGGCGCACGACGGGGACGCCTAGCAGGTCGGCTTGCATTTGCATCAGCAGGTCGTTGCGGGCGGCGCCGCCGTCTACGCGCAGTTCGGTCAGCGCGATGCCGCTGTCGCCATTCATGCAGGTCAGCAACTCGGCGCTTTGCAGGGCAATGGATTCCAGCGTGGCGCGGGCGATGTGGGCCCGGGTGGTGCCGCGGGTCAGCCCGACCAGGGTGCCGCGGGCGTAGGGGTCCCAGTGGGGGGCGCCCAGGCCGGCGAAGGCGGGCACCATGAAGACGTCGTCGGTGTCGGAGACGCTGGCGGCCAGGGATTCGATTTCTTCGGAGCGTTGGATGATGCCCAGGCCGGCGCGCAGCCATTGCACGGCGGCGCCGGCGACGAAGACGCCGCCTTCCAGCATGTAGGTGGGCTTCCAGTTGCCCGCGCCGGCTTGGGGCAGGCCCCAGCCTACGGTGGACAGCAGGTGGTTCTTGGACTGCACCGGTTGGTCGCCCACATTCATCAGCATGAAGCAGCCGGTGCCGTAGGTGTTCTTTGCCATGCCGGGCGTAAAGCAGGCCTGGCCGAAGGTGGCGGCCTGCTGGTCGCCGGCCACGCCCGCGATGGGGATCGAACCGCCCAGCCATTCGGGCAGGGCGTCGCCCACGACGGCGCTGCTGGGCGCGATCTTGGGCAGTACGCTGCGCGGGATGTTCAGCAAGGCCAGGATGTCGTCGTTCCAGTCTTGCGTGTGCAGGTCGAACAGCATGGTGCGCGATGCGTTGCTGCAATCGGTGCTGTGCACGGCGCCGCCCGTCAGTTGCCAGATCAGCCAGGTGTCGACGGTGCCGAATGCCAGTTCGCCGCGTTCGGCCATCTTGCGGGCGCCCGGCACGTGGTCCAGCAGCCAGGCAAGCTTGGTGCCGGAGAAGTAGGCGTCCACGACCAGGCCGGTGCGCGATTGCAGGAAGTCGGCGTGACCATCACGGCGCAACTGGTCGCACAGGGGGGCGGTGCGGCGGTCTTGCCAGACGATGGCGCGGGCTAGCGGGCGGCCGGTGGCGCGTTCCCAGATCAGCGTGGTTTCGCGTTGGTTGGTGATGCCGATGGCGGCCACGTCGGCGGCGGTGGCGCCGGCATTGCGCAGGGCTTCGCGGGCCACGTCCAGCTGGCTGTGCCAGATTTCGTTGGCGTCGTGTTCAACCCAGCCGGGCCGGGGATAGTGCTGGCGGAATTCACGCTGGCCGACGCCGCGGACCACGCATTCGCGGTCGAATACGATGGCCCGGGAGCTGGTCGTGCCCTGGTCCAGGGCTAGGACAAATTCATTCGTCGTCACTGTTTTTGGCGCCGTTCAGGTGTGCCCCGGCTAGCGGATCGAGGCGTCTAAAAGAAAGGGTCGAGGCCATGCACATCAGCCCGATGACGATAAAGCCGGCGACGACGTCGCTGATCGCCAGCGTGTCGGCACCGCGCAACGTCATGCTGACGTTCAGCGTTACCGCGGCCACTCCTACGCCCAGGCTGATGCCCAGTTGCTGCGCCATGGCGGCAAAGCTGCTGGCGCGGCTCATCTGGGACGGCGGGATGTCGGCATAGGTTAGCGTATTTACCCCGGTGAATTGCAGCGACCGGAAGAAGCCGCCGACAAGCAAAATGGCGATCATCAGCCACACCGGCGTGGTGGGCGTGAAGGTGGCGCAGACCATGATGAACACGCCGGTCAATAGCGCATTCACGGTCAGCACGCGGCGGAAACCGAAGTGCCGAACGATGGGCGTGGCCACGAACTTCATCAGCAGGGCGCCGGCGGCGCTGGCAAAGGTGATAAGGCCCGCTGAAAACGGGGACAGGCCAAAACCGACTTGCAGCAGCATGGCCAGCAAGAAGGGGGTGGCGCCCACGGCAAAGCGGCACAGGTTGCCGCCCAGCGTCGAAATGGCAAAGGTGGGAATCCGCATCAAGGACAGGTCGATGATGGGGTGGTCGATGCGCCGGGCGTGCCAGGCGTACAGGAAACCGCACGCGGCGCCCACGGCGATCAGGCCCAGCAGCATGGGCAGCGGCATGACGTCGCGGCCGATGGCTTCAAAGCCGCTGACCAGCGCGGCCAGGCACACCGCGCTGAGCAGAAAGCCCAGCCAGTCCAGGCGCGGGGCGGATTCTTCCTTGATTTCAGACACATAGCGCAGCACCAGCGCAATGCCCAACACGCCGATGGGGATGTTGATCAGGAAAATCCAGTGCCACGACATGTAGGTGACCATGAAGCCGCCCAGCGGGGGGCCGATCACCGGGCCCAGCAGGGCTGGGATGGATAAAAACGACATGGCCTTGAGCAGGTCCTGTTTGGGCACGGTGCGCAGCAGGATGATGCGGCCCACGGGCACCATCATGGCGCCGGCCATCCCCTGGACGATGCGGGCCACCACCAGTTGGGGCAGGTCCTGCGACAGGGCGCACGCGACGGAACTCAGGGTGAACAGGCCAATGGCGGCAACGAATACGCGGCGGGCACCGTAGCGGTCGGCCGCCCAGCCGCTGACCGGCACGAACACGGCCACGGCCAGCAGGTAGGACGTAATGGCCACGTTCAGCCGCACGGGGGTGGACCCCAAGGCCCGGGCCATGGCGGGCAGCGCGGTGGCCACGACCGTGGCGTCCAGCATCTGCATGAACAGCGCGCAGCCGACGATGAAGGGAATCATGCGCGCTGCGCGCACCGCATCCGGGGTTGTAGGGGGTGCGGGATTGGCTGCGGCGGCGGATTCGGCTGACATGGCGGGAGGGGGCGTTGGGTGCCTGACGATTGTAACGCCGGGGAAATGGCCCCGCGTGAAGTAAACTCGACGGATCTGCAACCTACTGAAATTGGCGTCATGGCGACCAACTACGAATCCGAGATCACCCTTTTCCTGAAAGACTTCAAGCAGTCGCACCCTGGCACGGAAGAACGCCAGCGTGAAGGCCGCGCCCGTCTTTGGGACAAACCGCAAGATCCGGAACTGCTCGAAGGCTTCCGCGCGGCCCGCGTGCCGCAAAAACCGTACGTGTATTCGGCAGACTGATTCCCGTTGCGACAGACATGTCCCGTAACCCTTCAGTCCCTGGCGAGGCACTGGCCAAGCTAGTGGAACCGCCTGTGGACAGCACGCCAGACACCGTCGATAGCGTGGCGTTCGCGCGCCTGTACGGCGAGCCGCTGTTCCAGATGCCGACGGATCTGTACATTCCGCCGGACGCGCTGGAGGTGTTTCTTGAGGCGTTCGAAGGGCCGCTGGACCTGTTGCTCTACCTGATCCGCAAGCAGAACTTCAACGTTCTGGACATCCCGATGGCGGATGTCACGCGGCAGTACCTGTCTTATGTGGACCAGATCCGCATCACCAATCTAGAGCTGGCCGCCGAATATCTGCTGATGGCGGCCATGCTGATCGAGATCAAGTCGCGCATGCTGCTGCCGGTCAAGAAGACCGACACCGGCGAAGAGCCCGAAGACCCGCGCGCCGAACTCGTACGCCGCCTGCTTGAATACGAGCAGATGAAGCTGGCCGCGCAAAAGCTGGACAAGCTGCCCCAGCTGGGCCGCGATTTTGTCAGCAGCCAGGCCGTCGCCGATCTTAGCGTTGAACGCATGATGCCCGAGGTCAGCGTGGACGATCTGCGTCTGGCCTGGGCTGACATCATGAAGCGGGCCAAGCTCAACCAGCACCATCACATCACGCGTGAACAGCTGTCGGTGCGCGACCACATGACGCATATCCTGCGGCGCCTGAACGATGTGCGCTTCATGGAATTTGGCGATCTGTTCATGGAGCGCGTCCGCGAAGGCGCGCCGGCGGCGGTGGTCGTCGTGCATTTCATCGCCATGCTGGAGCTGGCTCGTGAATCCCTGCTGGAAATCACGCAGGCCGAGCCTTACGCGCCCATCTATGTCCGCCTGGCTTACACCAGCGTGGCGGCGGTCGCGGCCTGATCCCGACCGGGCTGCCCCCAACCCCGGAGAGTTCACTTGAAAGTCGTACACACCATCCAGGAATTGCGCGATCACCTGCGCGGCCAGAACCGCGTGTCGTTCGTGCCCACGATGGGCAATCTGCACGAAGGCCACCTGTCGCTGATGAAGCTGGCGCGCCAGCACGGCGACCCTGTTGTCGCCAGCATCTTCGTGAACCGGCTGCAATTCGGTCCCAACGAGGACTTCGACCAATACCCGCGCACGCTGGCGGCCGACATTGAAAAGCTGGAACAGGCGCGCGACGTCTACGTGCTGTTCGCGCCGAATGAGCGCGAGATGTATCCCGAGCCGCAGAACTACCGTGTGCAGCCGCCGGACGATCTGGGCGACATCCTGGAAGGCGAGTTCCGTCCGGGTTTCTTCGAGGGCGTCAGCACGGTGGTGCTCAAGCTGTTCTCGTGCGTGCAGCCGCGCGTGGCCGTTTTCGGCAAGAAGGACTACCAACAGTTGATGGTCGTGCGCAATATGTGCCGCCAGTTCCAGCTGCCGGTCGAGGTGCTGGCGCATGAAACGGTGCGCGCGGACGACGGTTTGGCGCTGTCCTCGCGCAACCGCTACCTGACCCCCGAAGAGCGGGCCGAAGCGCCTGCGTTGTATGCGGGCTTGCAGAAGATCGGTCACCGCCTGACCCAGGGCGAGCGCAATGCCGAAGCCCTGGAGCGCGACGCCATCGACGAGCTGACTCGGCGCGGCTGGAAGGTGGACTACGTGGCGCTGCGCCGCCAGCGCGATCTGAAGCGCCCGGAAGCCGCTGACTTGCAGGCCGGTGAGCCGGTCGTGGTGCTGGCCGCCGCGAAACTGGGCGCGACGCGTCTGATCGACAACCTGGAATTGGCCTACACGGCCTGATCCCGCGTAACCAGGGTAGGGGCCGCAGATTGCGGTATCCCGACCCCTGACAGAATTGCTAGCTTTCGCCGTTTTTAGGGGGAGGGCAGACTTCTTGTAATCCTACATTGCAAAAAAGAGTCGCCCCATGCGTGTTCCCCGTCCCGACCTTGATGTGGCGCTTGCCGCCTTGACGCCCCGCGAAAAGCAGATCGTCGACTATGTGGCGGCCGGCAGGCCGAACAAAGTGATCGCCATCGACCTGGGCATTTCGCTGCGTACGGCTGAAGCCCATCGCGCCCGCATCTTCGCCAAACTGAACACCCGCAACGCCATGGAGCTGGCCTGCCGCCTGTGCGCCCACGGCCGTTCCGGGGCGTCGCCTATTCTTGAGGCCGCGGCGGTGGACGCGGCGTTGGCCGCGGGGTGGCGTGCTGAGTGGGGCCCTGAGCCGGGCGCTGAATGGGGCGCGGCTACGGCTTCACGACCCGCGCCGGGTATGGCTGGGAACCGGCCGATGAATGGCCCGACAAGTGGCTCGATAGGTGGCCCGATTGGCGGCCCGATAGGTGGCCGGACAAGTGGGCTGAACAGTGGGCTGACAAGTGGGCTGACAAGTGGGCTGAACAGTGGGCTGACAAGTGAGCTGACCAGTGCACTGACAAGTGGGCCGACCAGTGGACTGACAAGCGGGCTGACGAATGTTCTGACGAAGCCGCCGACGAGTCCGCCGTCCGACCGCGCGACAGGCAGCGTGTCGGCGCAGGCGACGGAAAGGCCTCTCGGGACGCCCGCCGACGCAAATTTGTCCATCGGCTCGCAGCCGATCGTCCCCGGCATTTATTCCGCCGCCATGTTTCCCACTATGGCGTCCAGCACGACGTTGCACGAACCACCGCTGGAATATGGCGTTGATCCCGCACTCGTTGATGACTCGACGGACGATGCCGCGGATGACCCGGCGGACGACTCTGCGGACGATGACGATTAGCCTGCGCGCGGGTCCCGAAAAAACGCCGGGCCCGCGAACAAGGTGTT
>NZ_JBLVOL010000076.1:6086-9689 GCF_053543755.1 Achromobacter semiaridum
GTCGGGCCCGGCGGGATCGAGTTGTTGCGTTAGACCGGCGTTACGGACACTTGGGCGCCGCGGCCTTGGCCAACTCGTCGATCGGGTCCAGATCCGGCTGGCGGGTCAGGTTGTAGTTCAGGTTGGGCGTCTGGCCGGCAATCGACCGCACGCGCAGCACGTTGTTGGCGGCCACCACGAACTCAGCGCGGACGTTGCCGTTGCCGTCCATCATGATGACGCGCGGCGGGCGTTCGTCGGTGGCGTCCCAGCAACCCTGTTCGGTCACGGCGGGACCCTTGTTCGGGTCGTTTTCCAGGTAGGCCGTGCGGCCACGCCAACGGCCGTTGGGCGCCAGCGTCAACGTCACGCGTTGCGCGGTGCATTGCATGGCGGGCGAAAAACACGGCAACGTGCCCATATACGTTTGGGGCTGCGGCACCAGGCTGTGCGCGGCGGCGTTGGGGGCCGGGGCGGGGGCTGCTGGTGCGGTGTTGGATGCCGATACGGCGCTGGGGGCCTCGGCGCCTTCCGGAACGGGCTGGCCGTCTTCGGTGGTCTGGCCACCGGCAGCGGCTTGCGCGCTTGGGTTCTGCGGCTTGCGGGCGTCGGGCTTCAGGGCGATTTGCACTTGCGACGGCGCGCGGATGACGCTGCGGTAGCCGGCGCCCGAACCTTGGTATTGCGCATCGGTCACGGTGCTTTCAGCCGGGGGGTCGTAATAGCCTTCGGTTTTTTGCTGGGCGCAGCCCGCCGCACCTAGTGCGGTACCGGCTAGCAGCAGCCCCATGACGCTGAGTTTGCGGGATCGGGTAACGATGTCGACGCGGGCGGTCATGGCAGCTTATCCGTGAATTGAGTCTGTCTCCGATTTTACGCACTTATGCGAAGATTCGATACGTTCCCTTAGCCACTCTTGGGTGTAGTCAGCACTTTATGCACAATAAACGACACGGCCGCCGTTTTGCCGTCCGCCTTCTGGCCGACGGACGGGGCGCTGGATCCGGCGCGCGCGTTTGTCGCGAGCGGGCATGAACGTGCTGCGACACGCCTTCGATATTCCGTTGGGCGCCTTCATTGCACTGGCCGCATTGGCGGGCTTGTTCGCCGGTAGCTGGCTGACCGTGCTGACCTACCGGCTGCCTCGCATGATGGAACGGGAATGGCAGGCGCAATGCCTGGACGCCGTGGGCCGGGCGCGGCCCGACAGCCCCGACGGCCTGTTCCATCCGGCATCGCATTGCCCCGCCTGCAACGCGCCGGTGCGTGGCTGGCGACGTCTGCCGGTGCTGGGCTGGCTTTTGCTGCGGGGCCGCTGCGCCGCGTGCGATGCCGTGATTGCGTGGCGCTACCCCGCCATTGAACTGCTGACCTGCCTGGTGTTCGCCGCCTGTGCCTGGCGCTATGGCGCCACGCCCGTCGCCCTGTGCGCCATGGGCTTGTCGGCCATGCTGATTGCCCTGGGCTGGATCGATTTTGAAACCACGCTGCTGCCTGATGTCCTGACGCAGCCGCTGGTCTGGGCCGGCCTGCTCGTCAACCTGTTCGGCACCTTCACCACCTTGCCGCTGGCGGTGATCGGCGCGGTGGCCGGCTATGTATTTCTGTGGGTTATCTTTCACCTGTTCCGGCTGCTGACCGGGCGCGAAGGCATGGGCTACGGCGACTTCAAATTGCTGGCCGCGCTGGGCGCCTGGTTTGGCGCCGAGTCGCTGCCGATGCTGTTGCTGGCGGCCTCGTTGGTGGGTGTCTTGATCGGCGGGGCGCTCACGCTCAGTGGTCGCGCGGGCCGGGGGCAGCCGCTGCCTTTCGGACCCTACCTGGCATTGGCCGGTATCGTGATGTTGCTGCTGGGTGGCGACGAGGGCTTGTGGTTGTTGATGCGTCCGGCGTGAGCCGGCGGGAAAGGATAAGCACCATGTTCAAGATTGGGCTGACGGGTGGCATCGGGTCGGGCAAGTCCCGCGTGGCCGACATGCTGGCGGAATGGGGCGCAACGCTGGTCGACACCGACGAAATCGCGCGCGCGCTGACCGCCGCGAATGGCGCGGCCATGCCCGCCATTGCCGCGGAGTTCGGCGCCCAGGCGTTGACGCCCGACGGTGCGCTGAACCGTGACTGGATGCGCGAGCGCGCCTTCGCCGACCCCGCCGTACGGCAGCGGCTTGAAGCCGTGCTGCACCCGATCATCACTGAAGAAACACGGCGTCAGGCGGCGGCCGCGAGCGGATCGTATCTGGTCTTTGTCGTGCCGCTTCTGGTGGAGTCCCTGACGCGGTGGCGCGGGCGCGTTGACCGCATCTGCGTGGTGGACTGCGACCCCGACACACAGGTGGCCCGCGTGCAGGCTCGCAGCGGGCTGACGGAGCCCGCCATCAGGCGTATTATGGCGGCACAGGCTGCGCGGCAAGTCCGCCTGGAGTCCGCTGACGACGTCATCATCAACGACGGCGCCACCTCACCAGAGCAATTGCGCGCGCAGGCAAAGACCTTGCATGACCGCTGGCTTGCGCTGGCGACCACCCAGGGCCGGTAAGCGCAAGCGGGCCGGCATCCTTCCACATCCCGGCCGGCTGGCTGACCACTGATGGGCCTGTAAAAAAGCGTGATTGTTTACGAATACCCCTTCAATGAGCGCATCCGCGCCTACCTGCGATTGGAATACCTGTTCGACAGGTTGTTCTTCTTTGCTCAGGCAGGGGATTCACGCCAACATCAGGTTGCCGTTACTTCTCTTTTCGATTTGCTTGACGCCTGCGAACGCACGGACGTGAAAGGCTCCGTGCTGCAAGACCTTGAACGCCAGCGCATGGCGTTGGTGGGCCTGCGCGATCATCCCGGCGTGGCGCAGGATGCGCTGGAAGCCATGCTGCGCGAACTGGAAAAAGTAGCCACGGCGTTGGCCGCGCCCGGCAAGACCGGCCAGTCGCTGCGCGAAAACGAATGGTTGACCAGCCTGCGCGGGCGCCTGTCCGTGCCGGGCAGCGCCACGCAGGTCGACATGCCGTCGTACTTTGCCTGGCAGAACAAATCCGAAGCCGCCCGCCTCTCGGATCTTCAGGCCTGGATCTCACCGTTTCTAGCGCTGTACGACGGGCTGACGCTGGCGTTGCGACTGCTGCGCGAATCCGGCCGCAAGACCGACATCGTGGCCGAGCAGGGCGCTTACCAACAGATGCTGGGCGGCAAGCAATTTCATCTGCTGCGCGTGTGGGTCGACCCCGAGCAAGGCGTGTTCCCCGAGATCAGCGCCAATAAGTACATGATCTGGATACGTTTTTCCACGCAAGACGGCGAATTCAAGCCCCAGCAGGTGGCCCGCGACGTCGCCTTTCAGATGACGCTGTGCAGCTCGTAGGGTCCCGCCTTTCCCGTCCAGGGCCGTCACAAGGCTGATTCTTGTTGCGGCCAGTTTCAACTGGCGTCCGCGATGCGCGAAACCGAACCCGACTAGTAGACAATACGGCTTTCTGCATTAGTGCCGGAACCGTTTCCATGTCCGAAAGTCGTCCTGTTTCCCCACCGTCCCGCTGGACCCGCCGCCGCATTGTCGGCCTGGTCGTGTTGCTGCTGGTGGTTGCCGGTATTGCCTGGCTGGTGCTGCGGCCCTCTGCCAAGCAGGGC
>NZ_JBLVOL010000077.1:0-5952 GCF_053543755.1 Achromobacter semiaridum
GCCGCGCGGCCGTGCCGCCCCGGCCCCCGCCGCCCGCGTCGCCAGCGCCCGACCCAATGTGCGCACGCACAAGGTTCGGCAGGGCGACACGCTGTTCTCGCTGGCCAAGCAGTACGGCACATCGGTGGACGCCCTGCGCGCGCTGAATAACTTGAAGGGCAGCGCGCTCAAGGTCGGTACCGCCTTGCGCGTGCCGGGCACCAACGCCCGGGGCTGATCCCAGCCTGCGGTCCCCAAAAACGGCGCCCGGTAACGGCGCCGTTTTTACAAGTACGCGACGTCGCCAAACTCCTTAAAATGGGCGGTCTTTCAGCAGGAAAAAAACAAAGGAACCATCATGGGCTTTCTCGCCGGCAAGCGCATTCTCGTCACCGGGGTGCTTTCAAACCGATCCATCGCCTACGGCATTGCGCGCGCCTGTCACCAGCAAGGCGCCGAGCTGGCGTTCACCTATGTGGGCGATCGCTTCAAGGAACGCGTTGTTGAATTTGCCGCCGAATTCGGCAGCAAGATCGTGCTGCCTTGCGACGTGGCTGAAGACAGCCAGATCGAAGGCGCCTTCACGGAATTGGGCAAGCACTGGGACGGCCTGGACGGCTTGGTGCACTCCATCGGCTTCGCCCCGCGCGAAGCCATCGCCGGCAACTTCCTGGACGGGCTGTCACGCGAGGGCTTCCGCATTGCCCATGACATTTCGGCCTACAGCTTTGCCGCGATGGCCAAGGCCGCGCTGCCCCTGATGGAAGGCCGCAACGGCTCGGTGCTGACGCTGACGTACCTGGGCGCCGAACGCGTGGTCCCCAACTACAACACCATGGGCCTGGCCAAGGCGTCGCTGGAAGCCAGCGTGCGCTACCTGGCCACGGCGCTGGGCCCCCGCGGCATTCGCGCCAACGGCATTTCGGCCGGCCCCATCAAGACGCTGGCCGCCAGCGGCATCAAGGACTTCTCGGCCATCCTGAAGTTCGTGGAAGCGCAGGCGCCGCTGCGCCGTAACGTCACCATCGACGACGTCGGCAACGTGGCGGCATTCATGCTGTCGGATCTGGCGGCGGGTGTTACCGGCGAGATCACCCACGTGGACGCCGGCTTCTCGACCGTCGTTCCGGGCATGGAAGACTGATTTTGCAGCGGTCGGGCGGGCGGCAACATGGCCACCCGCCGGCCGTATCAGGCCGCGCGCACCACCAGCGTGGACACCTGCACGTCGACCGCCGTCATCAGCTTGTGGATCGGGCACTTTTCGGCCACCGCCAGCAGTTCATCGATGTGGGCATCCGACAGCTCGCCATTGAGCGTCAGCTTTGCGGTCAAGCGATAGACGCCCTTGCGCTCTTCACTGGCATCACGCACCACTTCTACATCCACCGACGTCAGCGGCAAGCCCTTGCGCTGCGCGTAGACCATCAGCGTCAACGCCTTGCAACCGCCCAGCGCGGTGTCGAAATAATCATGCGGATCAGGTCCATCGCCCTGCGGCTTGGGCATCGCCACGGGCAGGGCGTGGCCTTCGGCCGTGGCGGTGAATTGCAGGATGTCGGGCGCATTCTGGTGGACACGGATGCTCATGGGTAGGGTCTCTTGGATGGGCGGCCGTGGTGGACGCCTGAAGCTGACGTTGTAGCATCCGACGACAGATTTTGACGGCTGACAACAAGCTGAACTTATTGCGCGCGCGGCGGTCGGATATCCCTATCCGCGTTCACGAACTGAACGCACCGACTGTATCGACAAAAAGGGGGCCGCATGAGCGCCAGACAACTTCTTGACCAACTGCTGCAATCGGGCCAGGGCCTTCTGGCCGACGCCACCAACCGCGTGCAAGGCGCAACGGGCGGCGCCGGCGGCGGCAAGGGCTCGTTCCTGACCGGGCTGGGCGGCGGCGCATTGGGCGCCGGTGCGTTGGGGCTGTTGATGGGCAGCAAGAAGGCACGCAAGATCGGCGGCAAGGTCGCCATGTACGGCGGCATGGCGGCGCTGGGCGCGCTGGCCTACCGGGCTTATGGCGACTGGCAGCGTAACCAGGCCGGTGGCGCGCAAGCCGCCCCGCCCCAAACCCTGGACCGTCTGCCCGCGCCCGAGGCCGAGCAGCACAGCAACGCCGTTTTGACCGCCATGATCGGCGCGGCCAAGGCGGACGGCCATATCGGCCCTGAAGAACGCGGCCTGCTGGAAACGGAGCTGGCCAAGCTGTCCTCCGACGCCCAAGACCGCCAGTGGCTGGAAACGGAGCTGTCGCGGCCGCTGGACCCCGCGGCGGTGGCGCAATCCGCCAAAACCCCCGAGATGGCCGCCGAAATGTATCTGGCCAGCCTGCTCGTCGTGGACGAAGAAAGCTATATGGAACGCGCCTATCTGGACGAGCTGGCGCGACAGCTCAAGCTGGAACCCAGCTTGAAGGAAAAGCTGGAACAGCACGCCAAGAGCGCGGTGGCCTGAGCGCGCTTGATTCGCCGCTTACTGCGCCCTCAGTCCGCCCGCAAGCCGATTGAAGCCGTCAGCGCCGTGTACCGGTCGATGTCCGCATGAATCATCGACTGGAATTCGCGCGGCGTACTGCTCGCCGGCGTGAAGCCCTGTTGCCGCAGCGAAGCCTGGGTATCGGGCTGGCTGACGATTTTTGCCACCGCTGCGTTCAGCTTGTCGATGACGGCACGCGGCGTGGCGGCCGGCGCCAACAGGCCATGCCACTGATCCATCGCGTAGCCCGCAACGCCCTGCTCGGCAACCGTCGGCACCGTTGGCATTAACGGTGAACGGCTGGGCGAAGTCACCGCCAATGCGCGCAGCTTGCCCGCGGCAATCAAGGGCGCCGCGCTGGACGCCGTGACGACACCCATCGCCACCTGCCCGGCCGCCACGTCGGTCAACGCCGGGCCGCATCCCTTGTAGGGCACCTGCTGCAAAACCGCGCCCGTGGCGCGCGCCAGCATCTCGCCCGCCAGGTGTTGCGGCGTGCCGTTGCCGCAAGAGGCAAACGCTAGCGGCTTGGCGGGCGACGCCGCCGCCAGCGCATCGTCCAGCTTGTGCAGCGGCGAGCCCACCGGCACCACGAACACCGACGGCACAAACGCCACATTGATCACGGCGGCGAAATCCTGCTTAGGCGAAAAGCCAAGGTTGCGATACACGCCCGGGTTGATGGCGAATGAACTGTTCACCATCAGCAGCGTGTAACCGTCGGGCGGTGCTTCCGCCACGATACGCGCGCCGATGTTGCCGCTGGCGCCGGGGCGGTTTTCAACCACCACCGCCTGGCCCAGCTGCGCTTGCAGGCTGGCGCCGATGCGGCGTGCCAGCAGATCGGTGCCGCCGCCCGGCGGGAAGGTGACCACGATGGTGATCGGGTGCGCGGGATACGCCGCGTCCATCGGCGCTTCGCCCGAGGGCGAGTTGCCGCATGACGCCAGCGGCAGGGTCAACAACGCAAGGCTGGCTTGAAGCAGGCGTTTCATGATGGGCTCTCAGGCGTCCAGGCCGATGTCCAGCACCTTGGCGCTGTGGGTCAGCCAACCGACGGCGATCTGATCCACGCCCGTGGCGGCAACGGCAGCGGCCGTCTCCGGTGTGATCCGGCCCGAGGCTTCCGTGATCGCGCGCCCACGCGCCATGGCGACGGCGCGCCGCAAATCATCCAGGCTCATGTTGTCCAGCAACACCACGTCCACGCCCAGCGACAACGCAACTTCCAGCTGCGCCAGGGTGTCGACCTCAAGCTCGATCTTGACCATGTGGCCCACGCCCGCGCGTGCCCGCTGCACCGCCGTGGCCACCCCGCCTGCCAGGGCGATGTGGTTGTCCTTGATCAGCACCGCGTCGTCCAGCCCGAACCGGTGATTGCTGCCGCCCCCCACGCGAACCGCGTACTTTTGCACCGCGCGCAGGCCGGGCATGGTCTTGCGCGTGCAGGTGACGCGTGCGCCGTAGCCCGAGATGGCGCGCGCGATGGACGCGGTGGCAGTGGCCACGCCGCTCAAGTGGCACAGGAAGTTCAGCGCCACGCGTTCGGCTGTCAGCATGGCGCGGGCGTTGCCGCGCAACCGCGCGATCTCGGTACCGGGCGCCAGGTCGCTGCCGTCGCGCTGAGACACATCGAATTCGATGGCGGGGTCCATGGCGCGAAACGCCAGGCGCGCCAGATCCAGGCCGGCCAACACGCCGGCCTGACGCGATACCAGCCGCGTTTCTGCCACGGCGTCGTGCGGCACGATGGCGTCGGTGGTCAGGTCGCCGGCGCGGCCCAGGTCTTCCAACAAGGCGGCTCGCACCAGGGGCTCAAGCATGACGTCCGGCAGGGGAGGCACCGCCAGGCGAGAGGCGGTCAAGGGCGCTTCGGCATTAATGCTCATTTTGAGTATTTGTGAGTTAAAAAAAGGCGCGCAGAGATTGCGCAGCACTTATGCTAGAGACGAGCATAACCCTTGTCAAGCGTCATAACGCGCGAGACAGGGGCAATTTGCTGCCCGCGATGGCGCGTTCAAGCAGCACGTCGCGCCGGAACCGAAACAGCTTGGCGGGGCGGCCCGCCGTGCCCGTGGCCATTTCGCCGGTCTCTTCGACCAGCGCCTGTTGCTCGATCAGCCGCCGGAAATTCTGCTTGTGCAAGGCGCGCCCCGCCAGCGCCTCGACCGCCATTTGCAGCTGCAACAAGGTGAATTGGGCCGGCATCAGTTCAAACACGACGGGGCGGTACTTGATCTTGGCGCGCAAGCGGGCGATGCCGGTTGCCAGAATGCGGCGGTGGTCGTGGCGCATCGCTTGGCCGGGTATGGCGGCTGCAAAGTTGCCATCGCCGCGCCGCGCAGCCTCGGGCACCAAGCCGGCTTCGAACAGCAGTTCGTAGCGCTGCAGCACCATGTCTTCGTTCCAGGCGGCCCCGTCCAGCCCAAATGTGATGGCGATCCGCTGCTGACGACGCGTGCGCACATCGGCGTCATCGCTGGCGGCACACCACTGCGCCAGGCGCGGCACGATCAGTTCGTCGACCAGGGCCGGCGTGCCGGTGCGCCGGTCTTCCCAAGGAAAGTAGCGATACCAGTCTTGCCAGCCCACCTGCGCCACGCCGGTTTCGCCGGCTTCACGCGTCAGCCCCAGATAGCTGACCGACATGACGCGCGCGCCGGATTCGTCGGAGCGATCGCCATCGGCAAAGGTATAGAGTTGCTCGACGTAACCCAGGGGGTGATGGGTCTGGGTTTCCACCCACGCGCGCAGCCCCGCCTGCAACGAGCGATGCGACAACTCGAAAGGGCCGGCCGGCAAGGCGCTGGCGTCATCCGTCGTCAACACACGCGGCTCGCCATGCGTCACGGCGACAAGCACGGCAACAAGTTCGGTATGGACGGAGCGTTCGATGGAGTCGGTCAAGGATGGTGGCAGAGAAGGTTGAAAGGCGAGTTGAATGGCGGGAAAAATGGCGGGAAGAAAGGCGGGATGAAAGGCCCGATGAAAGGCGGCAAGAGACGCCGGAAATTATAAGGTTCTGTTCCTGCAACAGCCCCTTGCAAACGTGACAGGCCGGACGGCCGCGACGGCGCGCGCAGCGACTAAGATAAAAGCCAGCAACCAGGCGCGTCGCCATCCTGGGACGCCCGCAAGCGGAGCATGAGCCATGTTGAAAACTGCCCCTGACCCGAACGCCGCCACCAACGCGAAAGACGTCGACCCGCGTCCGCCGACCGACCCGCGCAAAGGCACGGAGACGCTTCCGATGCCGGACCAAAGCAAGACCGTGGCGGGCATGCCGCGCGACGGACGCGCTGTCGCGCAGCCGGGCGAACCCGGCGTCATCACGCCCGAGGACGACATTCTGGAAACATCCTACGAAAACCGCAAAACGTGACGCCGCAATCGTGAAGGCGCAATCGTAAAGGCGCAATCGAAAGCGCAACGCTGACGTCGCAAAGCGGCCGATGATACGCCAGCTTGCGGCACGCGGCGCAAGAGTGGGGG
>NZ_JBLVOL010000077.1:5996-39569 GCF_053543755.1 Achromobacter semiaridum
CGGCCCACTGCACTTGAACATTCGGAAATAGGCGCTCGCCTATATCAAGCCGGGAAGCGGGTTTCTACACTGCAACGCTTTCCAGGCTCTTCCGGCCGATGCTTTAACGATATCCCCATGTTCAAGAATTCCTTTCCGCGAATCGTCGCGGCAACTCTCTTTGCTGTCCTTTTTCCCGCCAGCCAAGCCTTTGCAATGGGCATCCAGCCTGAAACGTCGGTCGTGCTTGTGCACGAAGGTGCCGGCGAAGGCACGATCGGCATCAAGAACACGGGTGACGAACCCGTGCTGCTGATCTCCACCATTGAACACATCGCCGAAGACCAGGATGATTGGGTCACGGTGTCTCCCCCCGCTGCCGTGCTGGCTCCCGGCAAGACGCAGCTGGTGCGATTCCTGCTCACCCACGACAAGCCGCTGGACTCGCAGCGCATGAAGCGCGCCATATTCGAAGGCATTCCGCAAACCGGCGAACAAAGCAATAAGCTGCGCCTGACCATTCGGCAGGATCTGCCGCTGATCGCGCTGCCCAAGAAGGTCGCGAACGACAATGCCCCCTGGCGTTCACTGCTGTGGACCACGGAAGACGGCAAGCTGACCGTGCGCAACCCCAGCCCCTACGTCGTGCGCATGGATCAACGCGTCCACGCGCAGCCGTCGAATCAAGCGCTGACCCTGCCCAAGACCTACATTTTGCCCGGTGAAACGCTACAGCTGGTTGGCGCGGAGGCCCCCCTGCAAGTTGGGCAGACAAGCGTTCGCCTGTACCCCGCCACCGTCTACGGCTATCAAGTTTCGTCGTTCGACGCGCCCATCAAGAACTGACGGCATCACGGCCCCCCTCGACGGGGCATCAACACGCTTGGCCATGCTCGCAAGCCCCTGCACCCAGGGCCTTGCGAGCGTTGTGCGCCAGGTCAACTCATGGCTTTCATGTTCTGCAACCGCTTACGCAATGCTCGCGGTGGCGCCGTCGTCGCCGCGAGCCTACTGCTGTGCCTGCCTTGGGCTGCCATCGCGCAGCCCGGGGCTACCGGGTTCGACCTTGAAACCCTCAAAAGCCGCGGCTTGAATCCGGCCATCGCATCGCACTTCAAGAACGGGCCGCAATTTCTGCCTGGTCAGCACACCGTGCACCTGAACGTCAACGGCCGGCACGTCGGCCGCACTCTGGCCACCTTCGACGCCAGCGGCAAACTCTGCCTGACTCCGGAATTACTGACCTTGGCCGAGTTGAAGTCGCCCGCAGCACAAGACGGTCAGTCACAGGCCTGCCCGGACGCATTTCTTCAGGCTTGGCCCACCACCACTATCGCGCTACAGCCCGAACGGTTGGCGGTGGACATCGTCGCGCCACCGGGCGCCGTGAACAGAACAGCCACCGCTACAACGTATCAATCGGGTGGCCGCGCAGCCATCCTGAACTACGACGTGCTTTCCAGCCAGACGCGCCATATCGGTGGAAAGTCGAATTATCTGCAGGCTTATACCGAACTGGGCCTGAATGCGAACGATTGGATTCTGCGTAGCAACAGCACCTACTCTGCCATCGGCGGAAAGTCGACGTGGAACCACGTCGATGCTTACGCTCAGCGCACATTGCCGACCTGGCGCACCACCTTTCAAGCGGGGCAAATCAATCTGCATGGCGCGCTGTTTTCCGGCGTTCCGGTTACCGGAATGCAGCTGTTTCCCGAAACCGCCTTGCAAGACAGCAAGCACGAAGGCCCGCCTATCAGCGGCATCGCCCACACGCAGGCACGCGTCGAGGTATGGCAGAACGGCGTTCCGCTCGCCTCCGCCATCGTGCCCCCCGGCCCCTTCACCATGACCGATGTGCTGCCCCGGTCATTGACACAAGACCTCAAGGTTGTCATCCACGAAACTTCGGGCGAAGAGCGCGTGTTCTACGTGCCGGCGGCTGCGTTGCAGGTCGACCGCGTCGGCGCGGCCGCCGGATTCACCGGCGGCTTCGGCATGCTGCGCAAAATGGGTGGGGTAGGTGACGAGTCCATGCCGGTCGCGGCGGCGGAGTACGGCATCGCGTTGAGCAGGCGCGCCAACGTCGCGGCCGGATTATTGCTGACCCAGAACTATCGCTCGCTGGGCGCCCGCTCGGATCTGGTCCTGCCCGGCAGCATCCAGACCGGCGTACAAAGCACCTTCTCGCAAAACTCGCGCACCGGGCGCAGCGGCGCGCAGCACATCGCATCCGTCTCGGCTCAATTGCTGCCAGGCGTGTCGTCGAACTTATCCCTATTGCGGCGCACCGACGGCTACAGCGAAGTGCTGGATCACGCCCGCAGCCGCTCGCGGCACGGTCCGTCGGACGACAGGCAGTGGTATCCCCATTTTCGCGAGGACCGCATCAAACAGCAGATCAGCGCGGGGTTGGCCTGGGGGGGATCCGCGCTGGGGGGCTTCAGCATGAATGTCAGCGAATCCCAGAGCGTGCGCGGCAATTCATCACGACGCGGCATTTTCAGCTGGGGCAAGAGCTTCGACCGGGCCAGCCTGTCGCTGTCATTCGAACGCGACATGGGTTCCAGTTACCGCAATCAGGGCAACCTTATGTATTTGAACCTGAGCTTGCCTTTAGGCAAGCAAAGCGTCAGCGCGTCGATGCAGACACAGGACACCGGCACAAGCTACGGCGTCAATACCAGCGCCCCCATCAATGAGCGCAGCAACTACACCCTGTCGGCCAACTCCGGTTCGCACGGCCAGGCCAGCTATTCCGGCTCGCTCGGCGTCAATTCAGCCTATACCCAGCTGAACTTGGCTGCCAGCAGCTTCACGGGCGGATACAGCCATTCCGCTCGCGTGCGGGGCGGTCTGGTCGGACATGCTCAAGGCTTGAGCTTTTCGCCCTATCGGGTGCAGGACACGTTCGCCATCGCATCGGTGGGCGGCCTGTCCGGCGTGCGCCTGAGCACGCCGGCGGGTAGTGTATGGACGGACCCCTGGGGCCGCGCCGTCATCCCGTCGCTGCCTGCGTACCGTCACGGCCAGATCCAGGTCGCCACGACGTCGCTGGCGCGCAACGTAGACCTGATCAATGGTCGCTACAGCCTGGATCCGTCGCGCGGCTCGGTATCGAAGGTGGACTTTTCGGTGGTTACCGTGCGCCGCGCCTTGGTGACCGCCTCCTTTCCGGATGGCGCGCCGGTGCCCAAGGGCGCGGCCGTGCTGGACGCCAACGGCGTGTTCATCACGCTGGTGGGCAGCGGTGGCCAGATATTCCTTCCCGACATGCTGGCCGGCGCCACGCCGTTCAGCGTAGCGCCATCGGAAGCGGCGCCATGCACACTTGAATTCGACATCGCCGATACGCCGGACCTGAACGCGTTGTACGAACGCGCCCAAGCGACGTGTACCCCTTAGACGCGCCTGAACCTATTGAGAAAGAACGCCATGACTATCGCAACCTTTCGCCTTGTGCGATGGTGCCGGCCCGCACTGGCGATGGCCGCGCTGCTGCCGGCCGCCGCCTGGACCACGTCGGCGGCGCAAACGTCGCCTTCCCCGCCCCCGATGCGGACAACTGCCATGGCCCCGGTAACGGGTTGCATGGTGTCATTCGGCCAAACCACCGTGGACTACGGCAGCTTCACGGCCGGACAACTGACGCTGGACGGCAAGCGGCGCTATCAGCTCGAGCCACGCTTAGTGCCGTTGACGATCAGTTGCCCATCCGCCCGCCCTATTGCTCTGCGACTGAACGCCCCCGCAGGCCAGACCGGCGCCGCGAAGTTCGCGGCAAATGGTGCTTTGCACGTCGTGCTGAGCCACGTTCGGGTCGACGGCGACGAAATCCGAGTCGTCAACCCGGACACGCCCCATGGCGCCCAACCACAGATCAGCATGCGGCCCGGCGACACCGTAATGCTGGAGCATGCCCGATCCGGACGTAGCCTTACCGCTCAGATCGCGCTGAACCCGGAAGTGGACGATGCCGACGTCCGCGTCGCCGATCAGACGGAATGGTCGACGACCTTGCAGTTTGAATTGGTGGATAGGTAGCCGCTTGTGGCCGCTCGCCCGCCGCGTCGGTGAGCTCGGGGCCGACGGGTGGATCTCACAAGAGCCCGCACAGCTTGAACAAGCCGTTGTCCGTCGCCACGCCCAGCTTGCGATAGGCGGTGCCTTTTTGTGCACTGATGGTTTTGGGGCTGCGCCCGAACTTGGTGGCAATATCGGAAATTGACATGCCCGCAAGCAGGCACCGAATGACTTCGCGCTCGCGGCCAGACAGGGATGCGCCATCGAGCACGCTGCTTGTCGATGCCGGCAAGGCCGAATCGTCCGCCGGTGTATCGGTAGCCGTGGGTTCGACTTGCTCGGTGCTTGCGCCAGACAGCAGGTAGGTCATCTGGGGATCGCAGTAGGTGCCGCCGGCGGCCACCTTGCGCACCGCCAGCACAATTTCGTCTTCGCGCCCGCCCTTGCCCACAAAGCCGTGCGCGCCGGATCGCAAGGCCAACGCCACTGTGGCCGGATCGTAAAGCGCGGAGAACACCAGAATGCGCGCGTTGGGAAACTTGATGCGCAACGTCCTGATCAGCGAAATGCCGTCGACCTCGGCCGGGCCTAACGAATAGTCGATCAACAGCACGTCGACGGACTGGCCCCCAAGTGTCCGGATCATGTCCCGGCTGGTCTCGAATTCACCAATGACAACAATGTCTCGGTTCTGCGACAGATAGGCAGACATGCCGGCCCGCACTACCGGATGGTCATCCAGGATTGCGATGCGCAATGGATGATAGTTGAAGGCTGACAATATGGAATTCCCAGTTAGAGCCAAGATTTTCCACTGGTTTTCGTTGAAGGGAAAACTCAACGTGGACAAATAGTAACGCAGCCGTTTGCGCAGCCGTAGCGAAGATTAGGCGGGCGCCTATATACCAAAAGTCATCCGTTTCCTAGAGTGGTCCCTTTGTCCCACCAGAAACTGGATAGTCATGAATCACTCGGCACGCCCCCTGCCCGCTCTGCGTTACCTCCTGGCCGCAAGTTTTTTGATCGCCGCATCCGCGCAAGCTGCTCCTACCGCTGATTTGAAGGTCATCGGCCGCATCACTCCCCCGTCCTGCGATCTGTCGCTTGACGGCGGAGGCACCCTCAATTTTGGTGAGCACGCATTCAATTCACTGGCGTACGACGGCACCAAACTGGAGCCCAAGACGATCGGGCTGAACATCAAGTGCACGGGCATGACGCGTGTCGGCCTGCACGTGGTAGACAACCGTGCCAGCAGCAAAGTTCTGAAAAGCTCGCTGAACGTCAATGCGTGGGGATCGATCAATTCCACCATCACCGACGCTTTCATCTTCGGCCTGGGCTCCGTTGCGGGCCCCGACAACACGCAGATTCCCATCGGCGGCTACATGTTCGGCTTCAAGGAAGGCGACGTCCAAGCCGGCGGCAACAAAGCCACCGTCCTCTACAGCGCGGACAAACGCACGTGGTCTTCCGAAGCCATCTTGCGGCAGTTCATCAGCCCCAATTTCACCTATTCGTTCTTCCTGGGTTCGCCGGGCGCCAACGCCACGCCGGTGGCGGTCGAATCGGTTGCCGGCTCGCTTACCGTCACCCCGACGATCAACCGCGCCGCTGCTCTGCCTACCACCGAAGCCATCAACCTGGATGGCAGCGCCACGATCTCACTGGTCTACCTGTAAGCGTACCGCAGAGGGCGCGCTGTGGCGCGCTCTCGCAATCGCATATCCCTGAACGAGCCCAGTGTAGGACCGTACGACCTTCCAAGGTCGTACGGCGCGGCTGCATTCGTGAGAGAGCAGGATCAGGATCAGGTTGTTCTTTGCCTTCCGAGGACGGCATTTGTTGACATCAGGAACGTTCATTATGAAAAAACAACTCTTTGTCGGCGTCGCGTTGGCCACGCTGGCGGCCACGACACATGCTGCGGGCAATAGCGACCTTGCCGTGACGGGCAAACTCATGCCGCCAGCATGTAACGTCCATTTCGGCGGCAACGCCACACTGGACTTTGACACCATCGCATTCAATGCCTTGGACAAAAACGGCACGAATCTGGGCAGCAAAAACACACAACTACAGATCGATTGCGGCCGCCCCACGCGCGTCAGTGTTACCGCGATCGACAATCGAGCAGGGTCTGGAATCACGATCCAAGAAGCGCCCCAATTGAACTGGCCCTACCAAAACCCCGAGAACGGCTCCAAATATTCCTGGGGACTGGGTTTTGCGGACGAGTCCAAACAGATCAAGACGGGCGCATTGATCGCACTGATCAACCCACCGACCACTACGGTCGACGGAGCTCTTCTGACCGAAACAGGCGCGCAAAAGGTCTTGGCGCGCCCCAAAGGCAGCACCAACTGGCCGATCGTATCCTCGCACTACTCGGTAAACCTCAGCCCCGACCTTGAATACTCGTTCGGCCCGACAGGCGGCCCCGCCGCACCGATCACGAACGCTCAGTTGGCGCTGGGTATCGCCCCCATGATCGCATCGCCCTCAACGCTGCCGGCTGCCAACGAAATTCCCTTGGACGGTTCGATCACGTTCACGTTGCGCTACCTGTAGCGCTTCTGGCAACACTGACTGATACTGACCCACACTTCGTTCACGATGAAAAATCTGATCCCTCTTTGCGCCGGGTTGGCGCTGGCGGCTGTCAACGTTGCGCATGCTGGCGATCAATCCGAACTTGCCATAGGCGGCCGGTTGACGCCACCCGCATGCCATTTAGGCTTTGATGGGGCAAGCTCGATTGACTTCGGCACGTTGCCTTTTAACGGCTTGCAAGCCAACGGCACCCTGTTGAATGAACAACGGCCGCGCCTGAAAATCGTCTGCGGCGGACCGACGCGGGTCGCTTTCACGGTTCAGGAAAATCGCCCGGACACCGCCATCACGCATCACGAAGCTTCGGCGAACGACATGCCGTGGCCATACCAGCATCCGTCCAACGGCACGCCGCACGCGTGGGGGCTGGGACGTGTCGAGGATGTCCGGATCGGCGCCTTGGTTTTGCTGGTACGCCCGGAAGCCACCGTGATCGATGGCATGGCTCCTTTCCTCCAAACCTCCATGGTCCTTGCCCGGCCTGGCGGCACCTCCACGTGGCCCGTTCAATCCCGAATGGACTCCATTAATGTGAATCCCGCGGACGAATACTCCTTCGGCACCGACGCGGGAGCCGTGGCCATCACCACCGCGTCCGTTAGCCTGGCGGTAACGCCGATGTTGAACCGGACGTCGGTTTTGCCAAAGTCCCAAGAGATCCAGTTGGATGGCTCGGTGACCTTTACTTTGCGGTATCTTTGACGCCGCGCCCCTTCTTCGGACACGTCATGCAAAAGGCCCTCGACTTCATCGAAGTCGAGGGCCTTATGTATTTCGTCCCGTACCAATCAGATCGGTATAGCGGGGACGGAAATTGTTTTTCCGCCAGTGTTCTTGGCGGACAGAGGGTCACCCGGACAACTGGCCAAACACTTCGGAACTGCTGGATCTGGCCAGTTCGATAAACGAAAAGTACCCTCAAAAATACCCTAAACCGGATGTGAATCCCATTGCGGGATCCGACAGCATGCCATGCCACGTCCTCCAGCCACCGCCGGGCGATGCCATCAAATCCCCCGCGACCTGGTGCACCCGCGCTTGGCCAGCGCGCCGCGGGCGGCCCGCGCTCCGATGTGGCCACGCCCACGACCTGCCGGAGCGTATGCAGATCTGGTCAAGACCTGCGGCATCAACACTTGCTCAGAAGAAGAGCGCGAACCCGAAACCAGCCAAAAAAAGGGCGCTGCCAAAATTCCGGGGGGGGCTGGGAAAAACCTAACCTTCCTAACCATACCTAGCGAAATGGCCGGGGAGCCTTTACTCATGCGGGTGTCCGAGCATTCGAAAAACCTAACCTTTTTCTGACCAAAGCCTAACCTGGTTAGGTTTCTGTACCCTAACTTTATAAAAAACAGATATCTATATAGATCAATGACTTACAGCGAGGTTAGGTTCTAGGTTAGGTCAGGTTAGGTTTTAAACCTAACCAATATTTCCTTAGAAAATCAATACCTTAGACATTATTTTCGGGTGAGGTTAGGAAGGTTAGGTTTTTCCCAGCCCCTCCCCACATCTGCGCAGAGTTTGACCGACGGCGCAAGCGCAGAGCATTGGTGGCCGTGCTACAACCCGCAACAGACCAAGTGATCGGGAACCGGCATTCCTCGTCCTTTACTACACAATTTCTGCAGCCAAAATTTGGAGTTCACAATGTCGATAGAAGTCGTAATGGGAGACGCGGATCAGGAGTCCGATGCGGTACAGCCAGAGCAAGGGCAGGAGCACGTCGAACCCGATGAGTTCTTTGCAAAAAATGCCTTCCGAATCATCTATCAGACAAACAATTTTTTTCTGCCCCAACTCCGCGATCTTATCGACAGGGGAGAGGTGCTGAATCTACGTCCCGAGTATCAGCGCCGGCTGCGCTGGACCCCCGTTCAAAAATCGCGCCTTATTGAATCCCTGCTGCTGAACATTCCGGTCCCCCCCGTATTTCTGTATGAAAGCGAAGCAGCGCGATACGAGGTTATGGATGGACAACAACGCCTTAACGCAGTACGGGAGTTCCTGGCAGGCGAATTCGCGCTTACCGCGCTAACGGTGCTCAAACCGCTCAACGGGCTTCGCTATTCCAAGTGTCCGCCGCGCATCAAGCGGGCACTAGATCGCGCGAGCCTATCAGCGATAGTGTTGCTTTTGGAAAGTGGGCCGGATAAAAGTGCCGGCCAATTGAGCTTTACGGACATACGTCGCATCATTTTTGATCGACTGAACACCGGGGGCACCAAGCTGAATCCCCAGGAAATACGTAATGCGCTCAACCCGGGCAACTTTAACCAAGTCATCATTGATCTGACTCGATACGACCTGTTCGCCGATGTCTTTGACATTCCGCGCTACTCAGAAAGCGACCCAGGCCAGTACTACGAAAACCAGAGTCGTCAAAAAAACCAACTGTTTGCCACGATGGGAGATTGCCAGCTGATTCTCCGCTACTTCGCCCTCAAGGAAGAAGACAACATCCGTGGATCGATGAAGGCAATGTTGGATCGAGCGATGCAAGCCCAAATTTCTGCGGAAGAAGTGGAACCGTTCAAACGCGAATTTCAAGAGCGGTTCTCGTTCTTGCACGAACTGTTTGAGGGCAAGCCATTCCTGTTGCCTGCGGACGGCAAGGGTCGTACACGAGTGTCCGCAGCTATGTACGATTCATCGATGGTCGCTATAAATAATTTGTGGAATCGTCGCAGCGAAATCACGGCAGATGCGGTAGAGGTTCGTCGCCGACTCAGCGATGCGCTCGGCGCCAGTGAGCAACAAGCCATTCTTACGGGCCAAGGGAACACTGCGAAGGCCGTAAAAGAGCGTATAGCACTCATGACCAACATATTCATAAAAGGGTGATCGCGTGGTGACCCAATTTCAACTTATCGTCGAAGAGTTTACCGACGATTTAGAAGCGATAAGATTGGTCGTCAACGTCTTCAGCGAACCAGACAAGGCGCCGAAAGCCAGAGTTGCAGCCGCCAATTCAGCAACGCTCTTGTTGGCAGCCACGTTCGAAGAGTTCATTCGAGAAATGGCTCGCGAGTACGCTCGTTCAGTCGTCACAAAAGTCGATTCCGTTAGCAAATTACCAACCAAACTTATTGCCACTGCGTGGAAGCGTACGATGGACGGGCTTGCCAAAATTCGTCTAGACGCTGCCGCAGCGGCGGCGGGGGGCGAACAGGTATTCGGAACCGCGCAGGCCCGTTTTAGCGTCATTTACGAATTCTGCAAGGGAGACCTCACCCAAGACATCTATCGCGAGTTAATTCACAACGAAAACAACATGCGCCCCAGCGAGCTGAATGGTCTTTTTAGTGTGAGCGGACTATCCGATGTATGCCGAAAATTAGCCGATAAGCAGAAAATTCTGGAGCATTTTGGCGAGGTCGAACCGGGAAAGGCTCATGGGCAAGTGCTCACCAAAATGGATAGCTTCTTTGAAAGGCGTAATGGTATTGCGCACGCCCTTAATCCTGGTCAGTCAACGGGTCCCGACCAAATATTGAACGACATCATGTTTTTGGAGTGCTTCGGACACGCACTTGGCGCCACTTTAGATCTGGAAACGACAAATGCCGAAGCCGCGGTGCCGGTTTCAATGGCGCCAGTGCCGCAAGCAGTTGCCCCGCAGTCGTAGGACCGTAAGCGCAACCGTCGATATGCATCTGTAGTGCGTCGGTTTGCGTCACCTGCCGAGGCGCTCCAGCTGCCCGCAGAGGCGCCCCGACGCTGACGCATGAGGGTGACGCACGGCTGAGTCTTTTCTCGCACATTTAGCGCGCAGGCGCGGCGGGGGGAGAACTGCGCGCCAGACCTCACATCGCCCGATATACTGTATGGATGAACAGTATTTGAGAGGTGCCCCATGGACGCGTTCGACCGAAACCCTCCCGCGCCCTTGCATGCGGCCCGCATACGCGAGCTGTACGCGCGTAACCCCACGGCCGAGGCCTGTGCCCTAGCCTGGGAAATCTGGCGCCTTCAGCGCGTCATCGTGGCCCTGGACGCGGGCCTGAAGAGCGCCGGCGGCCTGCGACACCGCCAGGACATCATCGACAGTGTTGCGGAGCTTCGGCGGTATGTGGCCGATGAACCCTGCCTAAACGAGCCGTTGGCCATCAAGCCGGGGGCAAGACGCGGCGAGCGCGAATAAGGCGCGGCACGGACAAAAAAAAGCCCCGCGAGTGCGGGGCTTGGTGTTGAAGGTGACCGCCTCTAGACGCGCGGCGATCGGTCGCCCGCGCCGTCCTCGGTCTGGACGCCAACGATGTAGGGCCTGAACTTCATGACGGGCATACCAAGCCACTCATTCAACTCGGACAACCTAGCCTGGAGCGGTTCAATCTCATTGCGTGCGAACACCTGAGCGGCGGGCATCACGGCCCCAAAGCCGCCGGTGTTGCCCGGCACGATGCCCATGAGCTGCGGTGGCACGCGGTGCGCTGCAAGCACGTCATCGCGGGTGACCGCCTTGATATTCAGGAACTCGTCTTTCGCCGCCACCTCGCTGAGCGGAATGATCTGCACGCCTTCCTTCTTTCCGTTGGGAGAGTGGAGAAACAGATTGCGGAAGTTGCCCCGCCCCTTCGAATTTTTCAATGCCGTGCGGATGGAATCGACGTCTTCCTGGCTTGCGCCGTCATCGGTGAAGTACATGATGAAACCCGCGTGACTGCCGTTGTTGTAGTAGCGCCGCCGGAACAACGTGGCGCTTTCGTTCAACCATGCGCTTTGAAGCGTACTGAGGTATTCCGGCAGCCCGTAAACCTCCTGATTGATGTCGGCCTCTCGCAAATGCCAGACGCTGCCGGGTTCGAATGGATGCCCGCGCGCGCTGGGCGCTTGTTGATGGCCACCGCATGCGGATGCTCACCACGGGCGAAAACTGCGCCGCCATGGGGTTTTCGAGGTCTTACCAACTGCCAGAGAGCCAGGCGAAGGCCTTGTTCATGCTGGGCAACGCCAACCCCCCGCCGCTGGCGGAATACGCGATCAATGCGATCAGGAGGCACGCATGAGCGAAGCGAAGAAACCGCGTCAGCGCCGGCTCCTGCCGCCTGAAAAGCTCCTTGCCGGTGCGCTCTACTCATGGACGGAGATTGAGCCATTCGTCCGCGTCAGCCGCGAGACGTGGCGCATGCGCGTCAAGGATGGCACCGCGCCGCCCAAGGTTCCGACCGGAGCGCGAGGGATCAAGTACCGAGGCTTGGAGGTGCTGCGCTGGATTGATGACCCTATCGGCTACGAGGCACCACGCCCAACCGCTAACCGTCGATAGGCATCAGCGGCTCGGGACGGCCCGCCGCGAGCTTTTCCACGTAGTCGGCCCACTGCTGCATGAACGCCACACGCTCGTCCAGAAACGCCGTCCGGTTGTAGGCCCGGCCCAACGGGTCTACAACCTTGTGCGATATCTGCAGCTCCAACACGCGCTCATCGGCCTTTAGGCGTTCGCCGCGAGCGTGCGCGCAGATGCTCGGAAACCATGCGCGGTCATCTTCTTGGCGTAGCCCATACGCCGCAACGCGACGAGTATGGCCCCCTCCGATAAGGGCCGGTCCGTCTTCCGATTCGACTTAAACACCCACCCGGTATGCTCTGTCGCCGGCCGCAGCGCTTCTAAGATGCTGACGGCTTCTGTGGATAGGGGGACAAGGTGCGACTGCCAGCCAGTCCGCGTGATCTTCGTGTCTCCTTCCGCTCCGTCACGCTCGGCCGGTATCTCCCACATCGGCGCGCCCCAATTCTTGCCGGCCAGGTCGAATTCATCCCAGCGCGCCCCGCGTAACTCAGATGGCCGCTGGAACACCAGGGGCGAGAGCCGCAGGAGCGCCCGCGTCACCAGCTCGCCGCGATAGCTGTACATCTTGCGCAGCAGCTCACCAAAAGCAACAGGGTCCGTGATGGCGGCGAAATGCTGCGTTTTCGGCGTGATGACCGCACCGCGTAGTGCCTGCGTGGGGTCCGCCTGGGCTTTGTTGCGCGCCATGGCATAGCGGAACACCTCTCCGACGAAGCCGCGAAGCCTGCGTGCGGTCTCGGGAGCGCGGGCCTCGACCCGCTCAAGGATGGTCAGTATGTCGGCTGCAGTGATGCCGGCGATGGCCCGCCGGCCGATCCAGGGGAACACGTCCTTTTCCAGCTTGCCAAGCACCTCCTCGACGTAGCCGGCCGAGTTCCCCCGCGCGAGCTTTTTGGCCCACATTTCGCGGGCCATACCTTCGAAATCATCAGCCGCAGCGGCACGGATGGCGTGCTTTTCCTGTTTGCGTTCGGCCATCGGATCGGCGCCGGCGGCCAGTTGCGCGCGCGCGGCCGCGTGCTTTTCGCGGGCTGACTTCGCAGACACGTCCGGGTACACGCCCAGGGCCATCGTCCGGTCTTTGCCGGCGTGCCGGTAGTTGTAGCGCCAGTAGCGCGTACCGTCGGGTTTGACGAGGATATGCAAGCCGCCGCCGTCGGCCATCTTGTAGGGCTTTTCCCGTCCCTTGGCGGCGCGGATTGCGGTGTCTGTCGGCTTGGCGAGCGTGGCCATATCTCCCCTATGAAAAACGGGTACTTTTTTCGGGTTTTGGCCCCTGGGGGCCGCGATACCCGCGAAAGTACCCGATTTATGAGGTTGCTTCTAGTGGTGCTTACTGGGCAAACCTGGGCAAGAAAAAACCCGCACAGCTAAGGCTGGTGCGGGTTTCAAGGCATTGCTGGGCAATACCGGTACAAATCTTGGCGGACAGAGGGGGATTCGAACCCCCGATACGCTTTTGACGTATACACGCTTTCCAGGCGTGCGCCTTCAACCGCTCGGCCACCTGTCCTAATCGACATTCTTCGCGAAGCAAACAAACGCTGCGAAAATTTCGAATCCGCGATTCTAGCAGGTTTCGAAGCGGCGAGGCAAGCCTGGGAAGAAACAGGGACGCACCGCCGGCTTGCCGTGCGCGTCCCTATTCTTAATGCGCGGCCGGTGGTTCTTGTTCGCGGTAAGAGCTGATGGTGCCATCCGGCTCGGTCTCTTCAAGGCGAACCTTGAAGCCCCACAGACGCGCCAGATGCTTCATCACCTGCTCGGCATCCTCGCCCGCCAAGGGACGGCCACGGCTCTTTAAATGCCGCAGCACCAAGGAACGATCCGAGTCGCGATTAAAGCGCACCACCTGGATATCGGGCACCTGATTGTCGCGATTATGCTGCGCGGCCAACAGGCGGCGGATGTCACGATAGCCTTCGTCGTTGTGAATGGCGGCCACTTCCAGTTTCGGATTGGCCTGATGATCCGAGATGGCAAAGAAGCGGAACTCCCGGATCAGGCGCGGCGACAGGTACTGCGAAATGAACGACTCGTCCTTGAAGTTGCGCATGGCAAAGTCCAACGTTTTTTGCCAGTCGCCGCCCGCGATGTCGGGGAACCACCGGCGGTCCTCGTCGGTGGGCGCTTCGCAGATGCGGCGGATGTCCGTCATCATCGCGAACCCCAGCGCATACGGGTTGATACCGCCATAACCGCGCTCATCGAAGCCGCGCTGGCTGACCACGTTGGTATGGCTTTGCAGAAACTCCATCATGAAGCCGTCGTTGACCAGGCCTTTTTCATGCAAGCGATTCAGGATGGTGTAGTGCCAGAACGTGGCCCACCCTTCGTTCATGACCTTGGTCTGCGTCTGCGGGTAGAAGTACTGGGCGATCTTGCGCACGATACGCACCAGCTCTTTCTGCCACGGCGCCAGCTTGGGCGAGTACTTTTCAATGAAGTACAGCAGATTCTCTTCGGGCTCAGGCGGGAACACCGACGTATCCGTGCGCGTGTCCTTGTCCGTTTCCAGACGCGGCAAGGTGCGCCACAGGTCGTTGTATTGCAGCCGCGCATGTTCTTTGCGCTCGGCCTGGCGCGCGGCCTCTTCCTTTAGCGACATGGGCGCCGGGCGCTTGTAGCGGTCTACCCCGTGGTGGGACAGCGCGTGGCAGGAATCCAGCAACGCCTCGACGGCGTCGATGCCGTAGCGGTCTTCGCACGACATCACATACTTGCGCGCGAACACCAGGTAGTCCAGCACGCCATCTGCGTCGGTCCATTGCCGGAACAGGTAGTTGCCCTTGAAGAACGAGTTGTGGCCGTAGCACGCATGCGCGATCACCAGCGCCTGCATCGTCATGGAGTTTTCTTCCATGAGGTACGAGATGCAGGGGTTGGAATTGATGACGATTTCGTAAGCCAGGCCCTGCATGCCGCGCCGATAGTATTGCTCGTTGCGGATGAATTCCTTGCCGTACGACCAGTGCGGATAGCCGATGGGCAGGCCGGCCGACGCATAGGCGTCCAGCATTTGTTCCGAGGTGATCACCTCGATCTGGTTCGGATACGTGTCCAGGCCGTACTCGGCCGCGACCTTGGAAATCGCGTCGTCATAGGACTGGATCAGTTCGAACGTCCATTCGGAACCTTGGGAAATCGGCCGAGCCCCGCCGGCCGATTTCGGCTCCACGAGAGCACCCACGATGGCATTCATGCGGTTTCCTTCTTGAACAGGTCATGGAACACGGGAAAGATCTCGCCGCGATCGCAGATGCGCCGCATAACGAAATGCGGCTCCAGCTTCTGTTCATACTCGGCCCACAGGCTGCTCTTGCGAGCCTCTTGCGAGTCGGGGATTTCGATATAGGCAAAATACCGTGTCGACGGCAGCAAGTGTTCCGCCAGGAAGCGCGCGCTTTTACCCGCGTCGGCGCCAAACGAATCGCCGTCACTGGCTTGCGCCGCGTATACGTTCCAGGCCGACGGCGGATAGCGCTTTTCCAGAATTTCGCGCATCAGTTCCAATGCGGACAACACGATCGTGCCTCCGCTCTTGGGGTCATAGAAGAAGGTCTGTTCGTCGACTTCCTCGGCGTTGTCGGTGTGGCGGATGAAGACCAGGTCCACGTGTTCGTACTTGCGCGACAGGAACAGATACAGCAGCGTGAAGAAGCGCTTGGCCAGGTCTTTCTTGCCTTCGTCCATGGAACCGGACACGTCCATCAGGCAAAACATGACGGCGCGCGCCATCGGAATGGCCACGGACACGCGATTGCGGTAACGCAGATCAAGGTCATCCAGGAACGGCACACGGGCAAGGCGCTCGCGGCAGTCTTCGACATCCTGTTCCAGCGTGCGGATCTTCGCGGCGGGCGCACCGGCTGCCCGCGCATCGGCCAACGCCTTTTCGGCGTCTTCGAGATCGGCGCGGGCCTTTACGTTCAGTGAGACGCGCCGGGCCAGCGATGACTTGAGCGTACGGCTGATGCTCAACATGCTGGGCGAACCGGTCGTGGTGTAGCCCGCGCGCTGCCACTTCTTCTGGCTGACTTCACCCAACTGGTTACGCGCCAGATGCGGCAGTTCCAGATCCTCGAAGAACAGGTTCAGAAACTCGGCCCGTGACAGACTGAAGGTGAATTGGTCTACCGATTCTCCTTCGCCCGGGTCGGAACCGCCCTCGCCTTGGCCTCCTTGCGGCCGGTCGATGGTGTCGCCCTTGGCAAACTCGCGATTGCCAGGGTGCACCATCTCGCGGTCGCCGCCCGATCCGTGCCGGAAAGTTGGCTCGGAAATATCCCGAGCGGGCAGGTTGATCTCTCCGCCTTGATCCATATCCTGAATGGAGCGGTCACGGATCATCCCGTGAACCGCCTTGCGGATCTGGTCCTTGTAGCGCCGCAAAAAACGCTCGCGGTTGACGGCGCTTTTATTGCGCCCGTTAAGACGGCGATCGATCAGTGAATTCATGATTCACCTCGCTCAGGAAGACTTCCTCACTCGGAGGTACCACTCGCACAGCAGCCTGACCTGCTTTTCCGTGTAGCCCTTTTCCACCATGCGATCCACGAAGCTCTGGTGTTTCGTCTTGTCCTCGGCCGAAGCCTTGGCGTTGAACGAAATCACCGGCAGCAGATCTTCCGTATTCGAGAACATCTTCTTCTCGATCACTTCGCGCAGCTTTTCATAGCTGGTCCAGGTCGGGTTGCGGCCATTGTTATTGGCGCGCGCCCGCAGCACGAAGTTAACGATCTCGTTGCGGAAGTCCTTCGGATTCGCGATCCCCGCCGGCTTCTCAATCTTTTCCAGCTCGTCGTTCAACGCGCTGCGGTCGAAGCTTTCGCCCGTTTCCGGATCACGGAATTCTTCGTCCTGAATCCAGCAATCGGCAAACGTGACGTAGCGGTCAAAGATGTTCTGGCCATACTCCGAATACGATTCCAGATAGGCCGTCTGAATTTCCTTGCCGATGAATTCCGCATAACGCGGCGCCAGGAACCCCTTGATGAATTCAAGATACCGGCGGCGGATTTCTTCCGGATAGTCTTCGCGCCCGATACGTTGCTCAAGCACATACATCAGGTGCACCGGATTTGCGGCCACCTCGGTCTGGTCGTAATTGAAGACGCTGGACAGGATCTTGTACGCGAAGCGCGTAGACACCCCGTTCATGCCTTCATCGGTACCCGCGTAGTCCTTGTACTCTTGCAGCGCCTTGGCCTTCGGGTCCACGTCCTTCAGGCTTTCGCCGTCATAGACGCGCAACTTGGAATAGATGCTGGAGTTTTCCGGTTCCTTCAGACGCGTCAGCACCGAGAACTGAGCCATCATATCCAGCGTTCCCGGCGCGCACGGGGCGGCCGACAACGAGCTGTGATGCAACAGCTTTTCGTAGATGCGGACTTCTTCAGACACCTGCAAGCAATACGGCACCTTGACGATGTAGATACGATCAAGGAACGCTTCGTTGTGCTTGTTGTTGCGGAAGGTCTGCCATTCGGATTCGTTCGAGTGGGCCAGGATCGTGCCGTTGAACGGAATCGCGGAAAAGCCCTCGGTGCCCTTGAAGTTGCCTTCCTGCGTGGCCGTCAGCAGCGGGTGCAGCATCTTGATCGGGGCCTTGAACATTTCCACGAATTCCAGCAGCCCCTGGTTCGCCAGGCACAAGCCTCCGGAATAGCTGTACGCGTCCGGGTCGTCCTGCGAATGTCGATCCAGCTTTCGGATGTCGACCTTACCGACCAGCGAGGAAATGTCCTGGTTGTTTTCGTCGCCCGGTTCGGTCTTTGCAATGGCCACTTGACGCAACACCGACGGGTTCAAGCGCACGACACGGAATTGCGAGATGTCGCCGTCGAACTCCTTCAGCCGCTTGACCGCCCACGGCGACATGATGCCCGTCAGGTACCGGCGCGGAATGCCGTATTCCTGTTCAAGCGTGTCGCCAAAACGTTCCGGATGAAACAAGCCCAGCGGCGATTCGTTAACGGGAGAGCCTTGCAGGGCATAGATGGGATAGCTTTCCATCAGGGCCTTCAGCCGTTCGGCGATGGACGACTTACCGCCACCGACGGGGCCCAGCAGATAAAGGATTTGCTTGCGCTCTTCCAGCCCTTGCGCGGCGTGTTTGAAGAACGCGACGATCTGACCGATCACGTCCTCCATGCCGTAGAACTCCTGAAACGCCGGATAGCGCCGGATGGTCCGGTTGGAAAACAAACGCGAAAGACGTGGGTCGTTGCGCGTATCCACGACTTCGGGTTCGCCGATCGCCGCCAGCATGCGCTCAGCGGGGCTGGCATACGCCATGGGATCACGTTTGGCGAGGTTCAGATATTCCTCAAGAGAAAGCTCTGACTCTTGCTCTCTTGCATACTGCGACTTGAAGCCTTCGACGATGTTTTGCACGGAAACCTCCTACAACACGCGAAAAATTCACTACGCCTACGTGTCCCCATTGTGCCTTAGCGCCTACGCATTGCCAGTCAATCTCGCGTTTGGCGTTGTCGGCCAGTTGTTATGTTGCTTTCGCCACACATCAACCATGAAGCACGGTCGGACCCTTTCCATTTAGGCTGCACGCGCCTGACACAAGTTCCGTCAGGGAATGCAACTTACGTGAATAAGTTAACTCGCTCGTCTTCAGCATATTGCTATGGCAGCCATGCGTGGTGCGACCGCACATGAAATGGACGGCAATGATTTGAAGGGATGAGCGATATCCCGGTGGATTCTTATGATTCGAGCAGTTGCTCGATGCGCCCGCCATGCGATGGCGGCGGGCGTTCTGAAGAGCGCGTTGCGCTTCATTCAGCAGCGTGCCGGATCGGTTATGAAACAGCGCCGATACCGCGGCACGGGAATCCGTGGTGACGTGGGCGCATAGCACTGTGCGGTGATGGCCGCAGGCAAAAATCGCCAAGTCATGTGTCTATGCTAAAGCCAATTGACGGTTTTGTGGCAATTCATTTGGCGGTTCGATCAAAATCGTAATGCGGGTTTTCAGCAGTCATTCGCCGCGTCAACTACGGTCGCAAATTTCGCCGCAATTGCCGTGCCGAACACGACGCGAAGCATCGTCAATGCGTCGTGCAAGACGTGATTGGCAGCCGCCTGGGACGAGTGCTAGCACCTTGTCTTGAAGGTGCGACGATGTTCAAACAAAGACCGCATCAAGCCAACGTCGACAACGCAACGCGCCGCGTCAGTTCGCGCCAGGTGGCTTGAACGCGTGCGCGCAGACGCAGATCCGAGCCCACCATAACGCTGTCGATAAACTCGTAGCGGCGCGCGGCATCCAGGTGCTCAAGCATGGGCAAACGAACCATGCCCGCCGCATCGCCAAGCAATACGGGCGCCAGGTACAACAGCAATTCGTCGACGCAGCCTGCGGCAACCAACGCGCCGCTCAGGCCCGCGCCGGCCTCGACGTGCACTTCGTTGAACTCGGCTTGCGCGAACCAGCGCATCATGCCGGCAAGGTCCACGCGGCCCGGCATGGCGCCCGGCATGTAAACCACACGCGCATTCTTCTCGGCCAGGCGCCCGGCCTTGGCGGCATCTTCGCGCGCGGTGAAGAGAATTACCGGCCCTCCATCGAACAGGCGGGCATCTTCGGGAATGGAAAACTGGCCATCCACGACCGCTTTGCGCGGCTGGCGCGGCGTGTCGACCTCCCGCACATTCAGCAGCGGATTGTCTTTCATCACGGTGCCCATCCCGGTCAGCACGACGCAACTGCGCGCACGCCACCGGTGGCCGTCGGCGCGGGCTTCGGGACCGGTGATCCATTGGGACATCCCGTTATGCAGCGCGCTGCGCCCATCCAGCGACGCCGCCATCTTCATCCACACCCAGGGCAGACCCCGGCTCATGCGTGAAATAAAACCGGCATTCAGCGCAAGCGCCTCTTGCTCGCACACGCCCGTCGTCACCTGGATGCCGGCGGCACGCAAGCGCGCCAGCCCCTGTCCGTTGACCAGCGGGTTGGGGTCGCCAATGGCCACGACCACGCGCGCCGGCCGGGCCGCCAGCACGGCATCAACACAGGGCGGCGTACGCCCGAAATGGCTGCAGGGCTCAAGCGTGACATACAGCGTGGCACCCGTTACGTCGTTGCCACGCGCCTTGGCGTCTCGCAGCGCGCCGATTTCGGCATGAGGGCCGCCCGGAGGCTGCGTGGCGCCCTCCCCCAGCACACGGCCATCCCGGACGATGACGCAGCCGACGCGCGGGTTGGGCGCGGTGGTGTAAAGCACGCTTTCGGCCAGGGCCAGGGCGCGCTGCATCCAGGAAATATCGTTGGGATCGCTTGGGGTCGTCATGGCGGAATTGTATGTCCGGCGACGCGCATGCGGTCGTTCCGACGCGATGCGGATAGGGGTAAGCTGCTGCCGGGGCCTTTGCAACAGGAATGTCCGTTTTGGGCCGATAACTGGCCCGGGAATGGCTCGCCGACCGCCGCAAGGCGTCGCAAAATACCGCCACCCCCTCAAAAACCCTAGGCCTGGAGCCCGGACCATGAAACAAGCACTGATCGTCATCGACGTCCAAGAGTCTTTCCGGCAACGTCCGTTTTGGGACGAAACCGAATACCCCGCGTTCCTCACGCAACTCCAAGGCCTGATCGACGCGGCCCGCGCCAAGGACATTCCGGTGCTGCAGGTGTTTCACAAAAGCCCGTCGGACGATGCGTCCAACCCGTTCTCGCTGGCGTCGGGACACGTCAAGACGCTTGCCGAACTGCGTATTTCGCCCACCGCCGTCTTCCACAAAACCGTGCATTCGTCGCTGTTTGCGGTCGATGCCAACGGCGCAACGCTGCACGACTGGCTGCGTGAACACGGCGTGGAAGGCGTCATCGTCAGCGGCATCCGTACCGAACAATGCTGCGAAACCACGTCGCGCCACGCCAGCGACGCGGGCTTCAAAGTGGTGTTCCCGACGGACGCCACCCTGACCTTCGCGATGCAAAGCCCATCGGGCAAGCATTACAGCCCGGCCGAAATTCGCGACCATACCGAACTGGTGTTGAACGGTCGGTTCGCGCGCATTGCGCGGGCAGCGGACGCGCTGGCCGGCTAATAGAAGGCGTCCCCGCCATGATTCCGGTGTATTTCGTTCTACCCCGCGGCATAGTTCTTTTGGACTTGGCCGGGCCGGCGGAAGCGTTCCGCGTGGCCAACAAGCTGTGCCCGGGTACGTTCGAACAGCATTTTTGCGGCCCCACGCCGGAAGTGGAAAGCGGGATTGCCGGCTTGCATCTGGCGCGCATCCGGCCACTGCCGTCGGCGCTGCCGGCCAATGCGCTGGTCATTATTTCGGGCGTGGTCGGCCAGCACACCCGTTTGGAGGACGCTGACGCGCACGCCATCATCAAATGGCTGGCCGTACGCCACCCCGCGGACGGCTTTACGCTGATGACGGTGTGCGCGGGCGCGCTGTTCGCGGCGTCGGCGGGGTTGACCCGCCAGCGCGACTGCACCACCCACCACTCATGCCTGGCGCAATTGACCGGCATTGATCCCAGCGCCCGCGTGCACAACAACCGCATCTTCATCGAAGACGGCAACCTGGTCAGCAGCGCCGGCATTACAGCGGGCATCGACTTGGCGCTGCATATGGTCGCGCGTCATTGTGGGCCGCGCGTGGCCAGCGAGGTCGCGCGCGAGATGGTCGTCTATCAGCGCCGCGCAGGCACCGATACCGCGCTGTCGCCCTGGCTGGAACACCGCAGCCACATGCACCCGACCGTGCACCGCGTGCAGGACGCGGTGATCCGCGATCCCGCCGCCCCGTGGTCCGCGCAATCGCTGGCGGACCAGGCGCACACCAGCCCGCGGCACCTGACACGGTTGTTTCGCGAGCATGCCGGCTGCACACCGATGGACTACCTGTACCAGATCCGGGTGGCGCTGGCGCGCGACTTGCTGCGCGAAACGCGGCTGGACCTGGAACGCGTGGCCGAAAAATCCGGGTTCGGGTCCGCCCAGCACATGCGCCGCGTGTGGCGAAAATTTCAGCCGCAATCCCCCAGCCTGGCGCGATCGACTCCCATGCAATAGCGGCGCCGAAGCGCCGCTATTCCACCGCCATATCGCCACCAGGCGCCAACGCTGATTTATTCCTTGCGCAGCTTGCCGGGCAGCAGCGGGCCTTGCATCTCGCGAATGGCCTCGACGAATTCGCCGATGTCCTCGAAGCTTTTGTAGACCGAGGCAAAGCGCACGTACGCCACTTTGTCCAGCTTGCGCAGTTCGTTCATGACCAGCTCGCCGATGTGCTCGGACGGCACCTCGCGTAGCCCGCTGGCCAGCAATTGCTCTTCGATGCGCGCGACCGCGGCGTCCACGTCTTCGGTGCTGACGGGGCGCTTGCGCAGCGCCAGGCTGAGGCTGGCGCGCAGCTTGACGGGATCGTAGTCGCTGCGGCTGCCATTGCGCTTCACGATGGAAGGCATGGCGAGCTCCACCCGTTCATAGGTGGTGAATCGCTTGTCACAGGACAGGCAACGGCGGCGGCGACGAATGGCGTCGCCCTCTTCCGAAACCCGGCTGTCGACGACCTGCGTTTCGGCATTGCCGCAAAATGGACACCGCATGTGTGTTCCCTATAGGCACGAATAGCAAAATTTGAGCATATTGTAACGACGCGCCCGTGGGAAGCGCCGACAGGGATTAATTTGTCCCTCTTATTTTTTTGAATTGCGCGAGGATACCGCAGTACCGCGCAAAGCAAAGGGACGGCGCCTTGCGGGGCCGTCCCTTTGTTCGTCGCCCGCGCGGCGGACCGCGCAGGGTGACTGTTTACCGCGTATGGCTTAACGCTTGCCGTACACAGGCAGGCGCGAGGTCAGTTCATTGACGCGGGCGCGCACGGCGGCGATGTTGGCTTCGTCGCGCGGGTTGTCCAGCACGTCGGCGATCAGGTTGGCGGTGAGTTCGGCCTCGGCTTCAGTGAAGCCGCGCGTTGTCATGGCCGGCGTGCCCAGGCGGATGCCGCTGGTCACGAAGGGCTTTTCCGGGTCGTTCGGGATGGCGTTCTTGTTGACCGTGATGTGAGCCTGGCCCAACACGGCTTCCGCTTCCTTGCCCGTGATGCCCTTGGAGCGCAGGTCAACCAACATGACGTGGCTTTCCGTACGGCCGGACACAATGCGCAGGCCGCGCTTGACCAGCGTGTCCGCCAGCACCTTGGCGTTCTTGACGACTTGCTGCGCGTAATCCTTGAAGCCGGGTTCCAGCGCTTCCTTGAAGGCTACGGCCTTGCCGGCGATGACGTGCATCAGCGGGCCGCCTTGAATGCCGGGGAAGATGGCCGAATTGATGATCTTCTCGTGCTCGGCTTTCATCATGATGACGCCACCGCGCGGGCCGCGCAGCGACTTGTGCGTGGTCGACGTGACGAAGTCGGCATGGGGAACCGGATTGGGATAAGCGCCGCCGGCGACCAGGCCCGCGTAGTGGGCGATGTCGACCATGAACAGCGCGCCGTTCTCGCGAGCGATGCGGGCCATGCGTTCGAAGTCGATGTGCAGGGCGTACGCCGACGCGCCGGCCACGATCAGCTTGGGCTTGTGTTCCTTGGCCAGCTGCTCGACTTGCGCGTAGTTCAGGACTTCATTTTCGTCCAAACCGTACGAGATGAAGTTGTACAGCTTGCCGGACGCGTTGACCGACGCGCCGTGCGTCAGGTGACCGCCTTCGGCCAGGCTCATGCCCAGCACGGTGTCGCCCGGCTTGAGCACAGCCATGTAGACGCCCTGGTTGGCTTGCGAGCCGGAATTCGGCTGCACGTTGGCGGCTTCAGCGCCAAAAATCTGCTTCAGGCGGTCGATAGCCAGCTGCTCGACCACGTCCACGTATTCGCAACCGCCGTAGTAACGCTTGCCCGGGTAGCCTTCGGCGTACTTGTTCGTGAGCTGCGTGCCTTGGGCTTCCATGACGGCCGGGCTGGCGTAGTTCTCCGAAGCGATCAGCTCAATGTGCTGCTCTTGGCGAACGTCTTCCTTCTGGATGGCGGCCCAAACGTCCGGGTCAGCCTTGGACAAGGTAAGGTTGCGGTCAAACATGACGGGGGATTCCTGAGGCGGTAAGAGAGGAGAAAGCAGTGTCGGGTGGGTAAACCCGAAGAATCTGCGTAGTTTACCGCGTCAGCCGGAATCGATTACCGCCAAAATACGCCGAAGGCAGGCAATTTTCGGCCGACGGGCGTGAAAACCACGGCGCCGGCTAGCGGCGGAAAATCCCGCTCATGCCGACTTGAAGAAGATTCATGCAAGCGCGCCAATAAAAAGGGACACATAAGTACGAGCCGCGCAAAACGATGCCGGGCGGAACAAGGCCGCATAAAAAAAGGGCCGCACTCGGCGTGCGGCCCTCTCGGTTCATGCAACGGCGTCAGGTCGCTGACGTTGCGCCGATCTGTTTAGGCGCCAGCCGCGGGTTCAGCGTGTAGGTGCCGGTGACCGAGGCCTGTGCCAGCACGTGCTTTTGCATGGCGCGCAGCGCGTCTTCGCCCGTGAACGAGCCGTTCAGGTTCAGGCTCTGGACGTCCAGCGCATATAGCGTGAACACATAGCGGTGCACGATGGAATCGTTCCAGGGCGGGCACGGACCGTCGTAGCCGAAATAGTCGCCGCTCATGTCGTGATCGTTGGCGAACCAGGACGAATACGAGTTGATCCCCTGGCGGGCGTCCATCGGCGCCAGCGGGCCGCCCTTTCCGCGCGGCGTGATGCCATTGGAGAACGCGCCTTCGTCGATTTCCCGCAGATCCGCCGGCAGGTCCACCAGCACCCAATGGAAAAAATCAACGCGCGGCAGGTCGGCGGGCACTTCGCGGCCGTCCTGATTGACGTCATCGGGCTGCGACGGCACGTCCGGATCATGGCAGATCAACGCGAACGACTGCGTTCCCGCCGGGACGTCGTCCCAGGAAAACTGCGGGTTGTAGTTGTCTGCCAGCGCGACGTGCGATTGCGCATCGACTTTGCCGAACGCGTAACGCTCGGGAATCGACTCGTGATCGGAAAAAGACAAACTCGAAAGTTTCATGTCGTGCTCCTTGAAATGCCGCAAAGGCGTACCAGCCTTCGTCCGTACCCTCAGCGTATCAAAACTTCGCAATCATGGGTTCAAGTTAACACGCGCGAACTTGCGCTTGCCCACTTGCACCACGTAGGTGCCCGCAGGCAATTGCAACGATTTATCTTCCACCCGATCGCCATTGACTCGCACCCCGCCCTGCTCGACGTTGCGCTGCGCCTCGGAACCGGATGCGACCAGGCCGGCCTCGCGCAGCAGCTTCAGGATACCGACGGGCGCGCCGCCGATATTCACCTCAGGCATGTCTTCGGGGATGGCGCCGTCACGGAAGCGCGCCTCGAACGACGCCAGCGCATCGTCCGCCGCTTTGGCGGAATGAAAGCGCGTGATGATTTCCTGAGCCAGCATGACTTTGGCATCACGCGGGTTGCGGCCGCCATCCGTCTCTTGCTTGAGGGCGGCGATGTCTTCCAGCGAGCGGAACGACAGCAGTTCGAAGTAGCGCCACATCAGCGTGTCGGAAATGGACATCAGCTTGCCGAACATCGAATCGGGCGACTCCGAAATGCCGATGTAGTTGCCCTTGGACTTGGACATTTTCTCGACGCCGTCGGTACCGACCAGCAGCGGCATCGTCAAAATGCACTGGGGCTCCTGGCCATATTCCTTTTGCAGCTCGCGCCCGACCAGCAGGTTGAATTTCTGATCGGTGCCCCCCAGCTCCAGATCGGACTTCAGCGCCACGGAGTCATAGCCTTGCATCAGCGGATACAGGAATTCGTGCACCGAAATCGGGATGCCACCCTTGAAACGCTTGGTGAAATCCTCGCGTTCCATCATGCGGGCAACCGTATAACGGGACGCCAGCTGGATCATGCCCCGAGCGCCCAGCGGATCGCACCATTCCGAGTTGTAGCGAATTTCAGTGCGCGCCGGATCCAGCACCAGACTGGCCTGCGCGTAGTACGTCTTGGCGTTGGATTCGATCTGCTCACGCGTGAGCGGCGGGCGGGTGCTGTTGCGGCCGCTGGGGTCGCCGATGGTCGAAGTGAAATCGCCGATCAGGAAGATGACGTTGTGCCCAAGGTCCTGTAACTGGCGCATCTTGTTCAACACCACCGTGTGGCCCAGATGGATGTCGGGCGCGGTGGGGTCCAGCCCCAATTTGATGCGCAGCGACACACCGGTGGCGCGGCTCTTGGCCAGCTTGCGCGCGAATTCGGATTCAACCAGCAGTTCGTCGCAACCGCGCTTCGCTATACGCAGATCAGCTTCGACTTCAGGAGTGATAGGGGCTTCAGAGGGAGACATGGCAGGGGGACCAAAGCGGCTTCAGCCGACAAAAAGGTGTAAAAAGTGACGAAAACTATCGAAAATTCTAGCCGAATCAGCTAGGATACCGCCCAATCATACGCAACTGCCATATATACGCAGTTGTGGTTCGGTCTACCACCCGTTGTTCACAAGATGCGCCCCGCGCCAGCCCTTGCCCCGGATATCGTGGCGCGCGGGGGCCGTTCGTGTCACGCACCCTGCGAGCTCATGCCACCTGAGAGGGTATCTTCACGATGAATCGTGGCCTCCACGAACTGGCGAGTAGCATCAAGCGCAAAGTTGCTGCCCTGTTTGCGCCCGTTGAGCCCAAGCCGCATCGCTCGGGACTTTTCCGTCGCACTGTTCTCGTCACCGCTATTGGTCTGTTTGCCGGCGCCGCCGCCCTGGGCATGGTGCAGCAACCCGACCGCTCCGAACTCCCCCCGTCCCGCATCATCCAGAGCGTTCTGCCGTTGACCGCCGAGCAGGTCGAAGTCAGCACGCCCAGCGCCGCGCCGTACATCAGCGAAACCCGCATTCGCTCCGGCGACACGCTGGCCGCGGTGTTGCAGCGGCTGGAGCTGGACGCGCCCAGCCTGCAAACGTTCCTGACCCATGACGCCAGCGCTCGCAGCATCTACAAGCTGTACCCGGGCCGCTCGGTGCAGGCCGCCACGGACGAACAGGGCAACCTGATCTGGCTGCGTTACATCCACACGCCGGGCAACGAGACGGACGGCCAGGTCGTCACGCGCATGTTGCACGTCGCCCCTGCCGGCGAGACCTACAAGGCCGAGGAAATCACCGAAAGCACCGAGCGCCAGACGCGCGTTGCCGTGGGCACGATCAAGTCGTCGCTCTTTGGCGCGACGGACTCCGCCGGCATTCCTGACTCGGTCACCATGCAGATGGCCGACATCCTCAGCGCCAAGATCGACTTCCTGCGGGACCTGCGCCAAGGCGACCAATTCCGCGTGGTCTACGAAGTTCGCTCGCACGACGGGCGCTATGCCGGCGCGGGCCGCGTGCTGGCCCTGGAATTCATCAACGGCGGCAAGACGTACAACGCCGTCTGGTTCAGCCCCGATGAAAAATCCGGTTCGTACTACGACTTCGACGGCACCAGCCTGCGCGGCGCCTTCTTGCGCACTGCGTTGAAGTTCAGCCGCATCAGCTCCACGTTCGGCATGCGCATGCACCCCATCCACAAAACGTGGACGGGTCACAAGGGCGTGGACTACGCCGCGCCCTCGGGCACGCCGATCCACGCCACGGCGGACGGCACGGTCGAGTTCTCGGGCTGGCAGAACGGTTACGGCAACGTCGTCATCGTGAAGCATCACGGTAAGTATTCGACGTTGTACGCGCACCAGAGCCGCATCGCCGAAGGCATTACCAAGGGCTCCAAGATCTCGCAGGGCCAACTGCTGGGCTATGTCGGCTCCACCGGCTGGGCCACCGGCCCGCACCTGCATTACGAGTTCCGCGTGGACAACCAGCCGATCGACCCGCTGGCCGTAGACCTGCCTGTTGCGCGTGCCCTGGAACCCGCTGAACTACGTGCGTTCAACAATGCCGTGGCGCCCTACAAGCAACAGATCCAGCTGCTGACCCAGTTCCAGCAGACGCTGCCCGACGCGTTGACCAACGTGGCCAGCCGCTAGGCGGCCAGACCCGCAAACGTCCAGAAAGGCGGCCCGTGCAGACTCTGCCGGCCGCCTTTTTCTTTTTAACGAGGCGCCCGTGAACTCCACTTCAACCGCATCGCCCGCCGGACAAGGGCTTTATATCGGCTTGATGTCCGGCACCAGCGTCGACGGCGTGGACGGCGTGCTGGTGCGCCTGGCGCAGGCGCAGCCGCCCCAAGTGCTGGCCAGCGCCAGCCTGCCCATGCCGGAAAATCTGCGGCGCGAGCTCTTGGCGCTGAACGTGTCCGGCAACGATGAGCTGGCTCGCGCCGCCTTGGCCGCGAATGCGCTTGCCCGGCTGTATGCCCAGGCGGTGTCCGCGCTGCTTCAAGACGCCGGAGCGAACGCCAGCGATGTGATTGCCATCGGCGCGCACGGCCAAACCGTCAGGCACCGCCCCGACAGCGGGTATACGGTGCAATTGAACGCGCCGGCGCTGCTTGCCGAACTGACGGGGATTGACGTGGTGGCGGATTTTCGCAGCCGCGACGTGGCCGCCAGAGGCCAGGGCGCCCCGTTGGTGCCTCCCTTTCACGCGGCGATATTCGGCGCGCCGCATGGCCGTGCCGTCCTGAACCTGGGCGGCATCGCCAACGTCACCCTGCTTGTTCCGGGCCAGCCCGTGCGCGGCTTCGATACCGGCCCCGCGAACGTATTCCTGGACGCGTGGTGTCAGCGTCACCTGGGCCAACCGTACGACGCAGACGGCCGCTGGGCCGCCACCGGCCAGGTGGTGGCGCCGCTGCTGGAACAATTGATCGCCAGCGAGCCGTGGTTTGCGCTGCCCGCGCCCAAGTCCACCGGGCGGGACTTGTTCAACCTGCAATGGCTTGATGATCGCCTGGCCGCCTTTGACGGCCCCAAGCCCGCGCCCCAGGACGTGCAGGCCACGCTGCAACGCCTGACAGCCCGCACCGTGGCAAACGCCATCGACGCAGCGGCGGCGGGCACACAGGACGTTTTCGTATGCGGAGGAGGCGCGCGCAACGCGGGCCTGATGCAAGAACTGGCGTACTGCCTGCAACGGCCCGTACAGCCAACCGACGCGCTGGGCGTGCCGGCACAACAGGTCGAGGCGCTGGCGTTCGCGTGGCTGGCGCAGGCTTTCGTGCAGCGGCGGCCGGCCGGACATCCCGCGGTGACGGGGGCACTGGGGGCGCGTATTCTGGGCGCGCTGTATCCGGCCTGATCGCGCGGCCAATGCAATGCAAAAAGCCCTTCGGCATGCCGAAGGGCTTTTACTTTCCTGCCAGGGTTATTACACCGAGAACGAGGAACCGCAGCCGCACGTAGTGCTGGCGTTGGGATTGCGGATGACGAATTGCGCGCCTTCCAGGTCTTCTTTGTAGTCGATTTCGGCACCGACCAGGTACTGGAAGCTCATCGGGTCAACCAGCAGTTGGACGCCAGCCTTGTCCAGCACGGTGTCGTCTTCGTTGACGACTTCGTCGAACGTGAAGCCGTACTGGAAACCCGAACAGCCGCCACCTTGGACAAAGACGCGCAGCTTCAGATCAGGGTTGCCTTCTTCGGCCAGCAAATCCTTCACTTTGGCGGCAGCCGAGTCGGTAAAGACCAGGGGCACAGGCGGGGCGGCCTGAAGATCGACGGTTTCGGTTACTGCATTCATGGTTCACTCCTGGCCGGGTCGGCCATATTTCGGTGAGCGGCAACGGCGCTCGCATAGTGTCACTATAGCGCAGGGCTTGACTAGACTCAAAGTTCCAGTTTGACACTTCGCGAGGCGCGGACGGTTTCGCCTTCCAGGACGCTGACGGTCACGCTTTCGGGGACAAATCCCTCGGGTACGGCCAGGATGCCCTGGCTGCGTTGGTACTGATCGAACTGCAATGCCAGCGAAGCCGCCGTGGTGGTTTCGCCTGTGGCGGTTACGGGGCCGGTCTCGGCCCTGACCTGCATCGGCGCCAGGTCCACGGTAACGGTTTCGCCCTTGAGCACGCCCGTGGCTTGAAACCGCAACGCGCCCGCAAACGGCGTGCCGCCATTGCGGCCACTACGCATCAGCAGGACTTTGTAGCGCAGGCCGCCGCCTTCACGGTCAATCTGCACGCCTCGAATATCCACCGACCCCTCCGGGCCGGCGGGCAACAATTGTTCGTAGAACGCCAACTGATCGCGTACCCGACCGACCTCGGCCTGGACCACGCGCAACTGCGTTTCAAGCTCTTGCCGGGCCGATCGTTCGATGACGAGTTCGCCGTCCGCCGTATCGAGCTGGCTTTGCGTGTAGCGCAGCTGCGCGCTTTGCTGGCGCATGGCCTCTGCCTGCGCCTCGGCCTGTTGTGTGCTGATCACCAAGGCGTCCGACGGACGAGCTTGGCGCAGCGCATAGCCATAACCGACGGCGCCTCCCAGCAGCACGCCAATCAGCAGCCCCGCGAATATGCGCAGCATCCCGCCGGCGGGGCGGGATGGCGGGTGGGAGGACGGGGCGTCGACGGACATAAAGCGCGCAGGGCCGGCCGCTTGCGCAGGCGGCCCGTGCAAAGCCTCAAGGCAGGATAGCCACCTGATCCAGGCCCGTGGATTCGGCAATGCCGAACATCAGGTTCATGTTCTGCACAGCCTGTCCGGCGGCGCCCTTGACCAGATTGTCCTGCACGACCATGACGATCAGCAGGTCACCGTTGTCAGGGCGGCTCAGGGCGATGCGCAGGTTGTTGGACGCGCGCACGGACCGGGTCTCGGGCAGGCTGCCGGCGGGCATGACGTCAACGAAAGGCTCGTTGGCGTAACGCTGTTCGAACAGGGCCTGGAAGTCGGTGTCGCGCGCTTCGGGCAGGATGCGCGCGTACAACGTCGAGAACATGCCGCGGATCATCGGCACCAGGTGCGGCACGAACGTCAGGCCGACCTTGCCGCCGGCAATCTTTTCCAGCTGCGACGAGATTTCCGGGTGGTGACGGTGACCCGACACGCCATATGCCTTGAAGTTGTCGGACGCTTCGGAGAACAGCGAGCCAACCTCGGCCTTGCGCCCAGCGCCCGACACGCCCGACTTGCAGTCGGCAATCAGGGATTGCGTGTCGACCAGGGCCTTGCCGCCTTCCAGCAACGGGGCCAAGCCCAGCAGCACCGTGGTCGGGTAGCAGCCGGGGTTGCCGATCACGCGGGCCTTGGCGATGGCTTCGCGGTTCAGTTCAACCAGGCCGTACTGCGCTTCAGCCAGGATATCGGGACACGTGTGGGGGATCTTGTACCAACGCTCGAACGTCGGGATGTCTTGCAGGCGGAAATCCGCCGCCAGATCGATGATGCGGGTGCCCGCGGCCAACAGCTCTTGCGCTTGCGCCATCGCCACGCCGTGCGGGGTCGCGAAAAACACCACGTCGCATTCGGTCAGCGACGCCTTTTCCGGCGCGGAGAAGGCCAAATTCACGCGGCCGCGCAGGTTCGGATACATATCAGCGACCGGCAAGCCGTCTTCCTTGCGGGAAGTGATGGCGGTCAATTCCACATTGGGATGCTGCGACAGCAAGCGCAGTAGCTCGACGCCGGTGTATCCGGTGCCGCCGACAATACCAACCTTGATACGGGTATTCGATGCTTGGGCCATGATAGGTATGAACTCTTCGTAGGACGAAAACAGATTGTATCGCCCGGAGAATACAGGGTTGCGCCGACGCAAGCATCGCGACGGGCGATCTAGACTCATCCGACCGAAAAAGGCGGCGCGGAGTTCCGCGTTGCAGAAGGCGAGCAGGACAAATCGGACACCTGCCCGCCGTCAACGCCCAAAAACAAAAAACCCGCCGAAGCGGGTTTTTTGCAGCAACATTAACGCTTGCTGAACTGCTTGCGACGACGTGCCTTGCGGAAGCCGACCTTCTTACGTTCGACTTCGCGGGCATCGCGGGTCACAAAGCCAGCTTGCGACAGTGCGGGCTTCAGGGTCGCGTCGTAGTCGATCAGGGCACGCGTGATGCCGTGACGGACTGCGCCAGCCTGGCCGGTTTCACCGCCGCCGTGGACGTTGACTTTGATGTCGAACGATTCCAGGTGGCCGGTCAGTTCCAGCGGTTGGCGCACGATCATGCGACCAGTTTCGCGGGCGAAGAAATCGTCAACGGGCTTGCCGTTGACAACGATCTTACCCGTGCCCTTCTTGATGAAAACGCGAGCCACCGAAGTTTTGCGACGGCCGGTTCCGTAATTCCAGTTACCGATCATGGCGTTTCCTTAGATATCCAGCGTCTTGGGCTGCTGGGCGGTGTGCGGGTGCTCGGCACCAGCATAGACCTTCAGCTTCTTGATCATGGCGTAGCCCAGAGGACCCTTGGGCAGCATGCCCTTGACGGCCTTCTGAATGGCGCGACCGGGAAAACGCTCTTGCATTTTCTCGAAGTTCGTTTCGCGGATACCGCCCGGGTACGTGGTGTGGCGGAAGTACTTCTTGTCCTTCGCCTTGGTACCGGTAACGACGATATCGGAAGCGTTGATGATGACGATGTAATCGCCAGTATCAACGTGCGGCGTGAATTCAGGTTTGTGCTTGCCACGCAGACGACGTGCGACTTCGCTGGCCACACGACCGAGGACTTTGCCCTTGGCGTCGATCACAAACCAGTCACGTTGGACTTCATGCGGCTTGGCCACAAAGGTCTTCATGATGGTTCCTAAGAATAAAAAGTTCTTGCTGACTAGAACGTCTAGCCAGTGTTCTTTCCCAGACTGGGCAAAACCTACAACCAGCAACCTACAACCAGCAACCAGCAACCTACTACCTGAACCCTGATGAACGAGCCACCCGTGATATTCAGATCGGGGTTTGCCTATGGTTTTGCCTTTGGTTTTTGCCCTTGGTTTTTGCCTTTATCGACGTCCCGCCTAAGCGTTATTACCCGCCCGTGCAATAGTCAAAATGAGGGAAAGCCTGAAATTCTAACACGGCTGCTCAAAGATTGGGCAAGCGAAAAGAAGTCAGGTGGCGGCTGGCCGCAAGCAACGTTGCAGCCAGCGCACAGGAAAATCCGGGGACAAATCGCCGGCGCCCGGGCCGGCGCGAGCCCGGCGCGGTCAGGCGCCCAGGTAGGCTTCCAGCACGCGCGGGTGGCCCAGCAGTTCGCGGCCCGTGCCGGTCAGCGCCATGGCGCCGTTTTCCAACACATATCCGCTTTGCGCGATCTTCAGTGCCTGACGCACGTTCTGCTCCACCAGGAACAGGGTCAGTCCATCGGCGTTGATGGCGCGCAGCGAACGGAAAATTTCCTGCACGACGATCGGCGCCAGGCCCATGGACGGTTCGTCCAGCAGCAGCAGGCGCGGCTTGGCCATCAGGGCTCGGCCAATGGCCAGCATCTGTTGTTCGCCACCCGACAGGTTGCCGGCAATGCCCGTGATCCGCTCTTTCAGGCGCGGAAACAGGTTGAACACGTATTCCAGGTCGGAAGCCACGTTCTTCAGGCCACGGCGGTACGCGCCCAGCTCCAGGTTTTCCAGCACCGTCATGGTGGTCAGGATGGCGCGGCCTTCCGGCACCTGCACGATCCCGCGCGCCACCAGTTGGTGGGGCGCCAGGTTGGTGATGTCTTCGCCTTCGAACAGGACTCGGCCGCGCGCCTTGGGCAACAGGCCCGACAGCGCCAGCAGCGTGGTGGACTTGCGGGGG
>NZ_JBLVOL010000077.1:39654-42494 GCF_053543755.1 Achromobacter semiaridum
GGCGCCGACCAGGGCGGTGATCTCTTTGGCGTTCAGGTCCAGGTCAATGCCGCGCACGGCTTCGATATGGCCGTAGTTGACTTCGAGCCCGCGGACTTCAAGCATCGCGCTCATTGTGCAGCCTCCGCGCAACGCGCTACGGTATTCATCTTGGCAGCAGCCCGGCAACTCATTTGGCGGCCTCCACTTGTTCGGTGTCTTCGTCGTCTTCGCGACCCAGATAGGCCTCGATGACCTGCTCGTTGTTGCGGATTTCGTCGGGGCCGCCGCAAGCAATGATCTTGCCGAAGTTCAGCACCGCGATGCGTTCGCACAGGCCCATGACGAAGCGCATGTCGTGCTCGATCATCAGGATGGTGTAGCCGCGATCACGGATGGCCAGGATCTCGCGCATGAGCTCGGCGCGTTCGCCGGTGTTCATGCCCGCGACCGGCTCGTCCAGCAGCAACAGCTTGGGCTCGGTGGCCAGCGCGCGCGCCAGCTCCAGGCGGCGCTGTTCGCCGTAGGACAGGTTGTCGGCCAGATCGTTTGCCTTGTGATCCAGGCGCATCCACGTCAGCAGTTCGTGCGCGCGCTCGCGGGCACGCTTTTCGTGTTCGCGGTAACCCGGCAGTCCCAGCAGCAGGCTGGGAAAGCCGTAGTTCATGTGCCGATAGGCGCCCACCACCACGTTTTCCAGCAGCGTCATCTCTTTGAAGAGACGAATGTTCTGGAAAGTGCGGGCGATGCCCATGCGCGTGATGCGGTGCGGCTTCTTGGACAGAACGCTTTGGCCGTTGAACGTAATGGTGCCGCCGCTGGGCGGCAACAGGCCGGTGATCAGGTTGAACACGGTAGTCTTGCCGGCGCCGTTGGGGCCGATCAAGCCGAAGATGGAACCCTCGGGCACCGACAGATTGACGTCATGCAGCACATGCAGGCCGCCGAAGCTCTTGGAGACGGAAGAAAGCTCAAGCATGGCGCTTGCCCCCCTGGCCGCCCCGGCCTTGACGCATCCAGCGCTTGAAGCGCGCCGGATCCCAGATGCCCTGCGGCAGGAACAACACAATCACCACCAGAATCACTCCGTTGGCGACCAGGCGCAGATCCGCAAAACCGCGCAGCAGCTCAGGCAACACGGTGATGATGAAGCTGCCCAGCACGGGACCGGCCAAACCGCCGATGCCGCCCAGGATGGCCATGGTCAGGATTTCAACGCCACGGTCGAAACCGTATTCATTGGGACCGATGAAGAAGGTCAGGTGCGCGTTCAGCGCGCCGGCCAGACCCGCGATCATCGCGCCGGCCACGAAGGCCAGCATCTTGTTGGCGCGCACGTCGATGCCCATCAGCCCGGCCGCCGTTTCGTCGCCACGAATGGCGTCGAACGAACGTCCGATCTTGGAGGCGCGCACACGCCACAGCACGAACAGCACAATGACCACCGCCAGCACCACATGCCACCACTGCGTCAGCTGCGGGATGCCGTTCAGGCCCAGCGCGCCGCCGGTGATGGATTCGGTGTTCAGGATAGTGACGCGCACCACTTCGCCAAAGCCCAGCGTGGCCATGGCCAGATAGACCCCGGACAGGCGCAAGGTTGGCAAGCCGATCAACGCCGCCACCAGCGCGGGCGCGGCCATGCCCCCGGCCAGCGCGACCGTGAACGGCGCGTCGTAGTTCATGGTGAGCAGCGCGGCGGTGTACGCCCCGATGCCCATGAAGGCGGCGTTGGCCATGGCCAGCATGCCGCAGGCCAGCGTCAGCCAGATGGAGAGGGCCAGCAATGCGTTGGTGCCCAGCGTAAGCACCAAGTTGCCGTAAATGGCCCAGAAGTTTTCGAATCCGCTCATTCTTTAAGCCTTGCGTTGAACCACTTTGCCGAACAGACCTTGCGGGCGCACCAGCAGGATCAGGAACAGCAGGCCGAAAGCCACCGCGTCGCGCATGGTGGAGCCGATGTAGGCCACCGACAGCACCTCGGCGAATCCCAGGAACAGACCGCCCAGCATGGCGCCGCGTATGTCGCCCATGCCGCCCAGGATGATGACCGCGATGCCCTTGTGCAGCATCGGCTGGCCCATCAGCGGGAACAGCGCGTTCGAATACAGGCCGATCAGCACGCCGGCCACGCCACCCAGGGCAGCGGCGGCGAACGAGGTCGTGACGAACAGCTTTTCAACGTTGATGCCCAAAAGCCACGCGGCCTTGGGCGACTCGGCGATGGCGCGCAGCGCGCGGCCGAACTGCGTGCGGCGCATCACGTACATCAGCACGGCCATCAGCGCGAACGACAGGAAGATGATGCCCAGCTCGATCACGGTCAGGTGCAGGCCGGCGACCTCGATCACTTCCTCGGGCACGGTGCCGTGCGGAAAGCGCAGGTTGCTGGCGCCAAAGATGCTCTGGGCCCCGTTATTCAGAATGATGCCCACGCCAATCGTGGCAATCATGGGGATCAGGTGGGGTGCGTTGCGCTTGCGCAGCGGCTTGAGGACCAGGTAATCGATGATGACCCCGGTGAAGCCGGCCACGAAGAACGCGACCATCAGCGCCGCCCACAAGGGCAGGCCGAATTGCTGAACCACGAACAGTGCCGCGTAGGCGCCAACCATGAAGACGGCGCCATGCGCCAGGTTGATCACCCCGAGCACGCCGAAGATCAGCGTGAAGCCCAGCGCGAACAGTGCATACACACAGCCCAGCGACAAGGCATTGACGAATTGTTGTTCGAACATGATGGGACTTTCCAGATCTATGAGGGCCCCATGCAGCGCCCACTGCATGGCCTGACACCGCCCGCGAAGACGGCATGGCTTTTATTGGGACGGCCCTGCGATAAAAAGCGCCTTGGGGGCAGC
>NZ_JBLVOL010000077.1:42534-52871 GCF_053543755.1 Achromobacter semiaridum
AGGCGCATCCCCCCGCGCGGGGATGCGTAGCGCTTACTTCTCGATGACGTACTTGCCGTCCTTGGTCACGCTGACGATCGGCGCCTGGTCGGCGTCATAGCCGGCGGGCTTGCCGGCGCGGTCGTTGGCTTGGCGGAACTTGAACGCGCCGGTGGCGCCGGTCCAGGTCACGGACGGCAGCGCGTCGCGCAGCGCGGCACGGTCCTTGGGCAATTCGCCGGTGATCTTGGTGTTCTTCAGCGCCTGGGCCACGATGTACATGGCGTCATACGACTGGGCGGCGAACTGGTCCGGCGACCCGTTGAACTTGGCCTTGTAGGCGTCGATGAACTTGACGTTCTCGGGGGCCTTGTTCTCGATCGACCACGGGCTGCCGATCCACAGATTGTTCGATGCGCCGCCAGGGGCCAGGTCGAAAATCTTGACCGAGTTCATGCCATTGCCGCCAATGACGGGCACGTTCAGGCCCAGTTGGCGCGCTTGCACCATGATCGGGGCGCCTTCGGCCAGCAGTGCGGACAGCACGATGGCGTCGGGGTTGGTGCCCTTGATCTTGGTCAGCTGTGCCTTGAAGTCCACGTCGCCCTTGGCGAACGTTTCGGTCGTGGTGACCGGGATCTTCTGGTCTTCCAGCGCCTTCTTGAAGTTGTCGTAGCCGCTCTTGGTGAAGACGTCGTCGTTACCGTAAAGTACGGCCACGTTCTTCAGGCCGGTCTTCGCCTTCACGGTGGAAATCGTAGCCGGCAGCACGTCGGCTTCCGTGACCGAGTTGCGGAACACGTAGTTGCCGATGGACGTGATGCCGTCGGCGGTGTTGGACGTACCGAAGGCGACCGTCTTGGCCGCTTGCGCGATCGGGTCAGCGGCTTGGGCCGAGTTGGACAGCGTCGGGCCGAAGACCATCAGGACGTTGTCTTTGAAAATCAGTTTCTTGAAGACGTTGATGGCTTCTTCTTTCTTGCCTTGTTCGTCTTCGACAACCAGCACCAGCTTGTTGCCATTGATGCCACCCGCGGCGTTGATTTCATCAGCGGCAAGCTGGAAACCATTACGGATCGACACGCCGTACTGGGCGGCGCCGCCGGACAGGGCTTCCGCCACGCCCAGCTTGATGTCGGCCGCGTGCGCAGCCGGGACGATACCAGCGGCGATCAGCGCAGCCAGCAGCTTCTTGGTCTTGGATTGCATGGTTGATACCACCTTAAAGTCTGTCTCGGAATATTGGTAATCCGGGCTGGTGTAATCCCGCCGGATTGACGTCATATGCCGCCTAAAGGCGCCATGATTGCGCGTCAAGACCCGGGATATTACTCCTTTGTATCAGGCCGAAACTCGAATGTGGTTCGAGAAAAGCCCGAAAACCGCCCATTTTTTTGTAAAAAATGCGCTATTACTAGCAAAAACCCTACTTCGCACCGAATGCCATTCGGCGTCCGGCGCCCTCCTTCTACCTGCCCGACAACGCCACGGCTACGTACTGGCCGTAAGCGTTTTCAGTCAGGCGGAACCACGGCATCTCGCTGTCGCGAAAGCCCATGTAACTGTCGTGTATTGCCTTGAACTTCGGGTCTTTGGCGGACAAGTCCTTGTAGACCTGCTGCGTGGCCTCGAAGGCCACGTCCATGATGGATCGGGGAAATGCGCGCACTTGGGCGCCGCTGGCCGCCAGTTGCGCCAGCGCGGACGGGTTGCGCGCGTCGTAGCGGGCGGTTAGCGACACGTGCGCCGCCAAGGCGGCCGCCTGCACAATGGACTGGTAATGCTTGGGCAGCTTGTTCCAGGCCTCGTCATTGATATACAGCGACAGTTGCTCCCCGGGTACCCACCAGCCGGGTCCGTAGTAATACTTAGCTACTTTATCGAAGCCCAGCTTGGCGTCGTCATAGGCGCCCGCGCCCGCAATGGCTTGCAGCCCTTCCTTGTTGAAAGCCTCGGCAAGCGGCACCTGGTTGACGGCCTGCGGCGCCACGCCCAGCCGGGCCAGCACATCGGCGGCCAGGCCCGAGACGCGCATCTTCAGGTCTTTCAGGTCAGCCTGGCGCTTGATTTCCCGCGCATACCAGCCGCCCATCTGTGCACCCGTATTGCCCAGCGGGAAGTTGATGATCTTTTCGGGTTTGAACAGTTCGCGGGTCAGGCGCAGGCCGTCGCCTTCGCTCATCCACGCGTTCATCTGGCGAGCCGTCAGCCCGAAGGGCACGGCGGCGTCAAAAGAAAAGGCGGGGTTCTTGGCGTGATAGGCCCGCGACGAGCCGTGTCCGCATTCCACCTTGTTGGTGGAGACGGCTTCAAGCAGGTCGGCGGCCGGTACGATTTCGCCTTCCGGAAAATGGCGGATATTGAACTTGCCGCCCGTGGATTCCGTGACGAACTTGCAGAACTGTTCACCCGCGCCGATGCGCAAGTCCAGCGTGCCGGGAAACGCCGAAGCCAGCCGCCAGCTCAAGGAAGGCATGTCTTGCGCAAACGCGGGCGCGCTGACGGCGGCGCCCGTTGCAACGGCGCCCAGCCCGGCATGCTTCAAGAATGAACGTCGTTGCATCGCAATGCTCCTCAGCAGCTTCGGGGACGTCGAGCAATACCCGCCGGATATTACACGTTGAGACCATGCCGGGCGCTAGAGGAATTCCCCAGCCGCGCGGCACCCATCCCGATGCATTCGGCAGGATGGATGAGCGCGCCCGCGGGCGCGCTCATGGGTCAGGTCCCGGCGATGGCCATTTGCTCGATCAGGATCGAGCCGGTGGTTTTCGTGCCGCGCGAAATAGTGTCCGCGCCCACGGCGACGATCTGCTGGAACATGTCGGCCAGGTTGCCGGCGATGGTGATTTCCTGGACCGCGTGCTGGATCTTGCCGTTTTCCACCCAGTAGCCAAACGCGCCGCGCGAGTAATCGCCCGTGACGTAGTTGACGCCCTGGCCGATCAGTTCGGTGACCAGGAAGCCGGTGCCCATTTTCTTGAGCATGGCTTCAAAGTCGTCACCGCGTTTGGTCAGCGTCGAGCTGAACACCAGGTTGTGCGAGCCGCCGGCGTTGCCGGTGGTGGCCATACCCAACTTGCGCGCGGTGTAGCTGGACAGGAAGTAGCCTTCCAGCACGCCGGCCGACACGACGTTGCGGCGGCGGGTGCGCACGCCTTCGTCGTCAAACGGCGAGCTGCCCATCGCGCCGGGGATGTGCGGATCTTCGGTCAGGTTGATGTGCTTGGGGAAAATGGGCTTGCCCAGCGCGTCCAGCAGGAAGCTGGCCTTGCGATACAGCGCCCCGCCATTGACGGCTTGCGTCAGCGCGCCGACCAGGCCCAGCGCCAGCGGCGCTTCGAACAGCACCGGGAACTTGCCGGTGCGGATGCGGCGGGCCGACAGGCGCGACAGCGTGCGTTCGGCGGCGTAGCGGCCGATGGCTTCGGGCGAAGCCAGGTTGGCCGGATCGCGTTCGGACGTGTACCAGTAGTCGCGCTGCATGCCGTTGCCCCGGCCCGCGATGGGCGCCACGGACAGGCTGTGGCGCGAATACGGGTAGCCGCCCAGAAAGCCACGGCTGTTGCCCATGACGAACTGGCCTTCGTAGGTGCCCACGGTGGCGCCGTCGGTGTTGGTGATGCGCGGATCGACGTCGCGCGCCGCGCGTTCGGCGCGCAAGGCGAGTTCGGCGGCTTCCTCGGTGGACACCGTCCAGGCGTGGTGCAGGTCCAGGTCGGGGAATTCGGTGGCCAGCTGGTCGGCGTCGGGCAGGCCCGCGGCCGGGTCGGCGGCGGTGTGGCGGGCGATGTGCCAGGCGGCTTCGACCGTCTGGCGCAGGGCGGCTTCAGAGAAGTCGGAGGTCGAGGCCGACCCGCGGCTCTGGCCGGCGTAGACCGTCAGGTCCAGCGAGCGATCGCGCGTCTGCTCAACGGTCTCGATGTCGTTCTTGCGTACCGAGACCGACAGCCCCAGGCTTTCCGAGACTTCCGCCGCCGCGTCCGAGGCGCCGATCTGGCGCGCGTAGGCGAGGGTTTGCTCAACGAGTTCGGAAAAACGCGCGTGATTCGCCGCCAGCGGCAAGGATGAGGAGGTTTTAACCATTGCTGTCCAATTTGCAGAGACGGTTATCATAGCCAAGTCTGTCATTGCGCAGTTTTCCATGAATTCCCATACTGAAGAAGAATCCGTCGACGACGGTTACGACGAGAACGGCTACGACCGTCCCAGCAAGTCCCAGGTCAAGCGTGAAATGCACGCCTTGCTGGACCTGGGCAAACAGCTGATCGAACTGTCCCCCGAACGCCTCAAGCAATTGCCGCTGGCAGAGCGCCTCTATGAGGCAATCCGCACGGCGCAGCGCACGACGGGCCGCGAAGGCCGCCGCCGGCAAGTCCACTTTGTGGGCAAGCTGATGCGCGACGCGCCCGCCGAAGAAATCCGCGCGCAGCTGGATGTGTGGGAAAACGGCTCGCGCGAAGAAACCGCCGCCATGCACCGGCTGGAAGCCCTGCGCGACCGCCTGCTGGACGACGACGACACGCTGACCAAGCTGCTCGCAAACAATCCACAGGCCGATGCGCAGCAATTGCGCACGCTGATTCGCGCCGCGCGCAAGGAAAAGCTGGGCAATGCCTCGCTGCTGCAAGGCCAGGAGCCGCAAAAGAAGCACTATCGCGCGCTGTTCCAGGCCTTGAAGACCTTGACGCTCTGATTCTCCCCTTTTGATTTTTTTCGGCCGTCCATGAACGCTTCCAACGACCTGCTCGACTGCATCGAGATCGAAACCGCGCCCAACCCCACGCACGCCGTCATCTGGCTGCACGGCCTGGGCGCGGATGGCAACGACTTCGCCCCCATCGTGCCGGAACTGGACCTGCCCGCGGGCCTGGGCGTGCGCTTTGTATTTCCGAATGCGCCGGTGCAGCGCGTGACGATCAACAACGGCATGTCGATGCGGTCCTGGTATGACATTTTGGTCATGGACCTGGTCCGCGTGGAAGACGCCAAGGGCATCCGCGCGTCCGAAGCCGCCATCCACAAGCTGATCGCACGGGAAAACGCGCGCGGCATCCCGACGTCGAACATCGTGCTGGCGGGCTTCTCACAAGGTAGCGCGATGACCTTGCACACCGGCTTGCGGCTGACCGAAAAGCTGGCGGGCATGATGGCGCTGTCGGGTTATCTGCCGTTGCTGAATACGGCCGAAGCCGAACGCCACAACGCCAACCACGCCACGCCGATCTTCATGGCGCATGGCCTGCACGACCCGGTTGTGTCGTTGGCGCGCGCCGAGGCGTCAGTAGCGGAATTGAAGCGGCTGGGCTATGACGTGCGCTGGCACACGTACCCGATGCCGCATTCGGTGTGCGCCGAAGAAGTCCGGGATATCTCGGCGTTCTTGAATAGCGTGCTGGCCTGAGGTAGCCGTGATGTTGAGGCGCGCGCCGGGCTTAACGCCCCGCCGCGCCTGATCTTGCCGGCTGCAAGAACCCGCTTCGTGCGCGCCCCCGTAGCCTGGGCCTGGGCCTTACCCCAGGCAAGGCTAGCTCCAGCCCCTGCCGACGATCCGGCAAAATTCCTTTTGGTATACCAAGTGGTATTCAAGCCTTGAATTTTCCGGGCTTCAATGGCGCTCGTCCATAGAGAAAAACGCCAATCCCAAAAAGCTTGTCTGCGGCCGCTGCTTGAATATAGTATTCGATCCATGCCTTATCGGCCCGGGCTGCTGGTGTTCGGGCTTCCCTGTTGTTGCTGTCGATTCAACCCCATTGGCCGTGCTGCGCCGGGTTTCGGCGTGCCATACAAGACGCAGGAGAAAGTTCCGTGAAATCCATGCCACTTCCCCGCCTGGCGGGCGCGGCGCTGCTTGCGCTGTTTGCTCCCTTGGCCGCTCAGGCCGAAGCTTTGAATCCCCCCGTGAAGGTGCGCTACGAAGAAGTGGTGCGATCCGTGCTTTACGTGCCCAAATACGTGGCCCTGTCGCAGGGATACTTCAAGGACGCCGGACTGGACGTGTCCATGAAAACCTCGCAGGGCACCGACAAGGGCATGACCGCCCTGCTGTCGGGCAGCGCCGATATCGTGCTGATCGGGCCCGAGGCGTCCATCTATGTGCAGAACAGCGAATCGCCGGTCAAGCCGAAGATCTTTGCCGGGCTGACCGCCACCGACGGCTTCTTCCTGCTGGCGCGCAAACCGATCGACAAGTTTGACTGGTCGATGCTCAAGGGCAAGGAAGTGATCGGTTTTCGACCTGGTTCGAATCCCATCGTGTTCCTGGAAACCGCCTTGCGCAAGCACGGCCTGGATCCACAAAAAGACGTCAAGCTGCTGAACAACATCGGCATTCCGGCGCGGGCCGGCGCCTGGATGGCGGGCCAGGGGGAATACGGCATCTTCCTGGAGCCCGAGGCCGGCGAGTTGGTGCGTAACGGCAAGGGCTACATCGTGGCGTCGGTGGGCCATGAAGTCGGCCAGGTGGACTACACCGTCTTCACCGCCACCGACAAGTACATTCGCGACAACCCCAAGGTGATCCAGGCCTGGACCAATGTGGTCGCGCGCGCCGAGAAATACGTGAAGGACACGCCGGCCGCGACGCTTGCGCCGCAGATCATGACGTTCTTTCCGGGCATGGACCAGGGCGCGGTCACCGAGGCCATCGAACGCTACAAGAAATACCAGATCTGGAAGACGACTCCGCTGGTCACGGCCGAGGCCATGAGCCAGTTGCAGGACATGCTGATCGCCAGCGCCGTCATGAAGGACTCTGCCCGCGTGAAATACGAAGACGTGGTGGTGGCCGACTTTGCCAAGAAGGTGCAGTGATGGGGGCCGCCATCCATAATCTGAAGCCGGCCACCGCCACGGCAAAAATCGAACTGCGCGACGTCTGCCTGTCCTACTTCACGACCGAAGGCGAGACCGAGGCGCTGTCGAACGTGTCGTTCTCGCTGGCGCCGGGCGAATTCGTCAGCCTCATCGGCCAAAGCGGATGCGGCAAGAGCACCTTGCTGTCATTGATTGCGGGCCTGATTCCACCCACATCGGGCGCCGTGATGGTCGATGGCCAAAGCGTGACCAAGCCGAACCCGCGCATCGGCTACATGTTGCAGCAGGACTATCTGTTTGAATGGCGCACCATCCTGGACAACGTGATGCTGGGTGCCGAGATCCAGGGCAGGCGCGATGCGCGCAGCGAGGCGCGCGCCGTGCACATTCTTGAAAAGTGCGGGCTGGGCGCGTTCCTGACGCACACGCCGCGCCAGTTGTCGGGAGGCATGCGCCAACGCGCCGCACTGGCGCGCACGCTGGTCACCGAGCCCGACGTGATTTTGCTGGACGAACCCTTTTCGGCACTGGACTCGCAGACCCGCCTGGCCATCTCGGACGAAGTCGTGGACATCCTGCGGCGCGAGGGCAAGACCGTGGTGCTGGTCACGCACGATATCGGCGAAGCCATCGCCATGACGGATCGCGTCATCGTGCTGTCGCGCCGCCCCGGCCGGCTGAAAAGCCAGTACCGCATCCACTATGGCGACGGCGCGCGTCCCACGCCCTTCCAGGCGCGCTCGCGGCCGGAATTCAACGCTTATTTCAAACAGCTCTGGGATGAGCTGGACGTACACGTGGAGGGTTGATCGATGAATTCCCCCGTTGCCAACACCGTTCCCCTGCGCGCCCTGCCCGCGCCCAGCGCCAAATACCTGGACTACCTGCGCCGGGACCGCGCCAAGAAACGCAATATCCGCTTAAGCCAGGCGCTGCTGCTGGTCGTGTTCCTGTGCGCGTGGGAAATCCTGCCGCGCATGCACATCGTGAACCCGCTGCTGACCAGCTATCCCAGCGCGCTGTGGCCCACGTTCATTGACCTGTGGAACAACGGCCACCTGGCCAAGCACATCATGACCACGCTGTCGGCCACGCTGGTCGGCTTCACCCTGAGCATGGCGATCGGCATCGTGGTGGCCGCCGCGCTGTGGTGGTCGGACTTTCTGTACAAGGTGCTGGACCCCTTCCTGGTGGTGGCCAACGCCATGCCGAAGATTGCCTTCGTGCCGATCTTCTATCTATGGCTGGGCTCTGACTACGCCGTGTACGGCATGGCGGTCGCCATCGCGGTGTTCGTCACCATCATGGTCGTGTACGCGGGCTTTCGCGGCATCGACCAGAACAAGGTGAAGCTGGCCCACACCTTTGGCGCCAGCCGCTGGCAGGTGCTGACCAAGGTGGTGCTGCCGGGCAGCGTGCCCACCTTGATCGCGGCCGTGAAAATGAACATCGGCCTGGCGCTGGTGGGCGTGATCGTGGGGGAATTCCAGTCGGCCGATTCCGGCCTGGGTTTCCTCATCATGAACGGCAGCCAGGTATTCAAGCTGAATATCGTCATGACGGCAATTGCCATGCTGGCGCTGATCTCCAGCGTCATGTACCTGATCATCTATCGCGTCGAAGCCGCCGTGGCGCGGCGCTACGGCTAAGGAGGCGTCATGGAATTTCCGCAATGGGTACAAGACCGCGTCGTGGCCCGACAGGGCTGCCTGCATCCCTACGACACCTTGCCGGCCGCGCGTTGCGCGGTGGTCGTGATCGACATGCAGCAGTACTTCACCCTGCCCGGCTATCAAGGCGAATGCGCGCCCGCCCGTGACATCATCGCGCCGATCAACCGGCTGTGCGACGCGGTGCGCGCAGCGGGCGGAACGGTGGTGTGGGTGCAGACGGCGTCGGACAACGCCGACGCATTCTGGTCGCACCACCACGGCGTGATGCTGACTCCGGAACGCAGCAAGCGACGCCTGGAGACGCTGCGCCGGGACTCGCCGGGGTTTCAATTGCACCCCGACCTGCACGTGGACGACGCCGATCCGCGCGTGGTCAAGCGGTTCTACAGCGCCATGGCGCCGGGCTCGTCAGAGCTTGAACCGCTGCTGCGCGGGCTGGGGGTGGATACGCTGCTGATCACGGGCACCGTGACCAACGTGTGCTGCGAATCCACCGCGCGCGACGCGATGATGCGCGACTTTCGCACCATCATGGTCGACGACGCGCTGGCGGCGGTCACGCCGGCCGAACACGAACATGCCTTGCAAGGCTGGATGCTCTTCTTTGGCGACGTGCTGTCGGTGGGCGAGGTCACGGCGCGGCTGACGCCGGCCGAGGCGGTGCGCAAAACCGCCTGACGGCGACGGCGCGTCGGGCCACGCGCGGCAACAGGCGGCGCATCACCGGCAGGCCAGGCCGGGCCGGGCCAAGCCAGGCCCAGCCAAGCCACGCCGGGCCAACCCGATGCGCTGGGTTGTCAGCGTTCAGGCCAAGCCCAGCCACACGCGCCGCATCGTCGGGTCTTCCGGATCGGCGTCGTTGGTAAAGCCCAGGCTGGTCATCAGCGCCAGCATGGGCCGGTTGGTCGACAGCACCAGCCCGTCGATGTATTCCAGGCCCTGCTCACGCGCGGCGTCGATCAGCGCCGTCATCAGCTGGCGGCCCAGCCCGCGCCGCTGCCAATCGTCGCCGATCACCAGCGCGTATTCCGCGCCGCGCCCGTCCGGGTTGCGCAGATAGTGGGCAAAGCCCACGATCACCTCGCGCGGATGCCCGCGGTTGGCCGGATTGGGCACTTGCGTGGCCGCCACCAGCGCCAGTTCACGGTGGTAATCCACCTGCGTGTAGCGCGACACCATGCGCGGCGTCAGCTCGCGCATCATCGACACAAAGCGCATATAGCGCGACCGCTCGGACAAGCCGCGTATGAACTCCTGCAAGGCCTCGCCGTCTTCCGGGCGAATGGGGCGCAACACCCACGGAATGCCGTCATTGAAGCGGCGCACGTGCACCAGCCGCGTGGGGTACGGGTGGATCGCCATGTGCGGATAACCGGACGTCTGCGGCGTTTCACAGCCCGGCGTTTCGGTCAGCATCATGCGTAGCCCGCCTGCGCGCAAGTGCGTTTCGCCGGCGTAGAGCGGGTCGATATCCAGCGTTTCGATGTCAGGCAATTCCGACACCATCTCAGACACCAGCACCACCGCCTGTTGCAGTGATTCGGCCGCCATGTGGCCCACGCGCGGCGCCAGCACACGACGCCACAACCGGCTGCGTTCGATCAGCTGACGGGCCAGGAAGCCGTTGAGCGGCGGCAGGTCCATGCCGCGATCCGCCACGGACAGCACCGCGTCGGGGCCGCCCGCGCCAAAGCGAATGACCGGACCAAACTGCGGATCGCGCCGCACGCGGATCGCCATGGGGCGGGACTCGGGTTCCGCCGACGCCACGTCCACCGGCGTGTCGCTTAGCGGCACGTAGAACAGGCCAAGCAAGGTTCGGATTTCAGACGTGTTCAGTTCGCGCCGGCAGTCGGGCCCCCCCCGCGC
>NZ_JBLVOL010000077.1:52891-74047 GCF_053543755.1 Achromobacter semiaridum
CCCCCGCGGCCAGGTCGGGCACATGGCTGGGCGGCTCTTGCGGTTGCGTTTGCAGCAGCAGCTGCTGGTTGTAGTGGTGCGAGGCCAGCACGCCGAACGCGTCGGCGGCCGATTCCGGCGTGCGGAAAGCAGAGGTTCCGGCGTCGTCCAACATACGCCGCAGCGGCCGCATGCCGGCGTCGCCCATGAAGCAGGTCACGACGGGCTTCTTGGCGCTGGGCGCAATCTGCGCCAGCTCGCGCGCCACGGCGGGCATGTCGGCCAGCGCGTCGGGCGCCAGCAGCACCAGCACGCCGTCCACGCCCGTGTCGTCCAGCACCGTTTCCAGAATGGCGCGGATGCGTTCGGGCGTCAGTGGCGTGTAAGTGATGACGGGGTTGTCACAGGCGGCGTCCGGCTCCAGCATGGCCTCCAGCGCGCGGCGGGTGGTGGGCGCCAGGTCGGCGCGCAGCACGGCGGCATCGGGGCCGATCAGGTCCATGGCCAGTTGCGGAGGCCCGCTGCCGTTCGAGATCAGCGCCACGCGCCGGCCCTTGGGGCGGCGCGTATAGCCCAGCACTTTCACGGCCGAGAACAGCTGCACGAAGTAGCGCACGCGCACCGCGCCCGCGCGGCGCAGGGCGGCATCGAAAATGGCGTCGGCGCTGTCGGCGTCGGACCGACCCGCCTTGAGCACGATGACGGGCTTTACGCTGGCGGCGGCGCGCAGCGCGCTCATGAATTCGCGCGCCGGCCCCACGTCTTCCAGGTACAGCACGATGCTGTCGGTGCGCGGGTCGCTGGCCAGGTAATCCAGCACTTTCGACAGCCCCACCACCGCTTCGTCGCCCAGCGACACGGCGGTGGAAAAGCCGATGTGCACATCTTCGGCCCAGTCCATGACGGCGGCCATGATGGAGCGCGACTGCGCCACCAGCGCCACGCGCCCCGCGCGCGCCAGCACCGGGTGCTGGCTGAAGTTCAGGCCGGCGTGCGGCCGCTGCGCGCCAAACGAACGCGGCCCCAGCAGTTCGCAGCGGTTCTCTTCCGCCCACGCGCGGCACAACGCCCAGGTGCCGCGCGGATACGGGTCGGGCAATTCATGCGGCAACAGAATCACGGCGCGCGGCGCCAGCGGCGACAGGCGGCGCAGCGTTTCCGGCAGCACGGCGGGCGACACGCAAACCAGGGCCAGATCAGGCCGCGCCCCCGCCGCCAGGCCTTCCAGGGCGGTGGGCAGTTCCGGGGCGGCGCCCGCCTGGCAATCGACCACCGTGGTCTTGGCCTTGAGCGCGGGCGACAAAGAACCCGCCGCCGGCAGTGGCCGGTCGGCAACGATCACCAGCGAACTGGGTTCGAACATGGGGGCAAGCGCGTGTCGCAGCATAGGGGATACGCCCTAATCTAAAATACCGTTCATCGTAACAAGACAAGCCCGCCGTCCGCTTGATGTGGACCCAGCCTGACGCCGCTTTTGTGGCGCCGCAGCCGCTATCATTGCCACCTATGACTTCCAACGCCACCTCCCCCATCCGTACGCGCTTTGCGCCTTCGCCCACGGGCTTTCTGCATTTGGGCGGCGCGCGCACCGCGCTGTTCTCCTGGGCGTTCGCGCGCCACCATCAAGGCACGTTCGTGCTGCGCATCGAAGACACGGACGTGGAACGCTCCACGCCGGAAGCGGTCGAGGCCATTCTGGACAGCATGCAGTGGCTGGGCATGCAGCCCGACGAAGGCCCCTTCTATCAGATGCAGCGCATGGACCGCTATCGCGAAGTGGTCGCGCAGATGTTGGCCGCCGGCACCGCTTACCATTGCTACAGCTCGCCCGAAGAAGTGGAAGCCATGCGCGAAGCCGCCCGCGCGCGCGGCGACAAGCCGCGCTATGACGGCACGTGGCGCCCCGAACCCGGCAAGACGCTGCCCGCCATCCCCGAAGGCCGCAAGCCGGTGGTGCGCTTCAAGAACCCGCAAGAAGGCGCCACGTCCTGGAACGACATGGTCAAGGGCACCATCAGCTTCGACAACACCGAGCTGGACGACCTGATCATCGCGCGCCCGGACGGCACGCCCACGTACAACTTCTGCGTGGTCGTCGATGACTGGGACATGGGCATCACGCACGTGTTGCGCGGCGACGATCACGTCAACAACACGCCGCGCCAGATCAACATCCTGCGCGCGCTGGGCGCCACCTTGCCCGAATACGGCCACGTGCCCATGATCCTGGGCCCGGACGGCGAAAAGCTGTCCAAACGCCACGGCGCGGTCAACGTCATGGAATACGACAACGACGGCTACCTGCCCGAGGCCATGATCAACTACCTGGCCCGCCTGGGCTGGAGCCACGGCGACGACGAACTGTTTTCGCGCGAGCAGCTGGTGTCCTGGTTCGACACCAAGCACCTGTCGAAGTCGGCGTCGCAATGGGACCCGAAGAAGCTGAACTGGGTCAACGCCCACTACATCAAGCAGATGGACAACGCGGAACTGGCCGAACGCGTGGCGCCGCGCGTGGCGAACCGGGGCGGCCATCCTGAAAAAATCGATCTGCCGGGCGTGATGGGCCTGCTGAAAGACCGCGCTGAAACCTTGGAACAATTGGCCGATGGCGCGATGCTGTTCTGCGCGCCGTTCACGCCGGCCGCGCCGGAACTGGTCGAGCAGCACCTGACCGCCACCGCGCGCGAAGCGCTGGCCGACTTTGCCCAGCGCGCGCAAGACACCGACTGGACCCGCGAGGCCCTGTCGGCGCTGATCAAGGCCGTGCTGGCCGACCGTGGCATGAAGATGCCGCAACTGGCGATTCCGCTGCGCGTGGCGGTGACGGGCCAAACGCAAACCCCGGCCGTCGATGCCGTGCTGGCCCTGCTGGGCAAGCAAACGGTGCTGGCTCGCCTGGCGGCGATCTAAGCAAGACGGGCTTCAAGTCGGGCCGGGTCAAGGCCGGTCCGATCAAGGCCGGTCCGGTTGAGGCAGATCGGATCAAGCCAAGACGATCCAGGTCGGATCCGATCCGGTGGCCACAAGACGGCGTTCCCAATTTCGGAACGCCGTTTCTTTTGCTATAGGGTGGCTAGGGGTTGGCTATGGGCTGGCTATGGGCTGGCTGTTGCCTTGCCATCGGCCCTGGCCCTGGCCTACGCGTTCGTGATCGCCGACCGCGCCTTCAACGCCCGGGCGAAGAACGCGCCCAACAGCGGCAGCAGCACCGCCGACCCGCCAAACAGTGCCGCGGCGCCGATCTCGTCCACCACCGCGCCCGCCAACGCCACACCCGCCGCCTGCCCCATGAACAGGCACGACGCGAACCACGCCACCGCCGTGCCGCGCGCGGACGGGACCATCTGCGTCGCATTCGTTTGCAACGTCGCATGCAGCAGGTAATAGCCGAAACCCGCCAGCACGCTGGCAAGCAGGCTCCACATCCAGACCGGCCCCAGCAGATACGACAGGAAAGCAACGCCCAGCACCAGGCCACCCGCGACGGCCAGGCCACGTTCGCCCAACCGCTTGAGTATGCGGCCCGCCACCACGGTGTAAAGCAGCCCGCCCACCGCGTACACGGCCACCAGTGCACCGGCGGCCGTCAGCGAAATATCAAACCGTTCGTGTAGGTAAGACGGCGCGAACGCCAGCGCGCCAAAGACCAGCAAGCCTTCGACAAACACCGTGGCCAACACGATGCGTGCCCATGGCGTGCCCAGCACCAGCCGCGCCTGTCCGATAAAACCCTGCCGTGCGGCGTTAGGATCAACCTGCGCAAAGCCCGCCACGCGCTGGCGCCGAACCTCCAGGTGCAGCAGCACGCCCACGATCAGGTAGCCCACCACCAGGGCCGCGAAGGCCCAGCGCCAGCCCACGGTGTCCGCGAAAATGCCGCCGGCCAACTGGCCCGCGGACATGCCCAGGATGGTGCCGGTCAAAAAGCGGGCCAGCGTCGCCTGCCGGCGCTCGTAGGGCACGTTGTCGCCAATCCAGGCCATCGACAACGGTACGATGCCCGCCCCTGCCGCGCCGGAAAGGGCGCGGCAAAGCACCAGCACATCCAGCGATTCAGCCATGACGGCGCCCGCGCTGCCTAACGCACAGGCCACGGTGGCCACGCTGACCACGCGGTATTTGCCGTAGCGGTCGCCCACGGGACCGAAGAACATCTGCAACACGCCATAGGCCACCGCAAACGCCGTCACGGCGCGCGCGGCCTGACCGGTGGTGGTGCCGAATTCCGCTGCCAGCTGCGGCAGCATGGGATCACAGATGCGAAAGGCGCTGGCGCTGACAAAGGCGGCCAGGGCAAGCAGCGCGATGGCGCGTGCTTCAGAGGACATGGCGGGCATGGGAAACCGGCGGCTAGGCAAAAGTCGAAGCCCGCACCTTACCGCAGCCCGGCCATCTTGGCGCGGTGGGCGAACACAGTGTCCGCCCCGCGCAACGGTGCGTCAGGCGCGGCTTTGTTCTGGCGCAGCGCCGGCACGCGCCATCCCCGCGCAACGATCAATACGGCAGGCGGTAGCCCTGCGGCATGCGGCGCGCGGTGACGACCTGGCCACCGCTCTTGAGTTCGCGCAGCGTCAGCTTGGCGCGCTCGACCTTTTCGACGCGATAGCGGTTCACGTAAATGGGGTCGTTGGCGTCCACGGGCTCGCCGGCGGACTTGGTCGTCTGCATCGTGTAGACGTTCTCGGCCACCGTCCAGCAGCCGGTCTCGCGCAGCGCCGGACGCGACTTGCGCCCGATCTTGAGCAAAGACTCATAGGCCATCGAGCCATCGGCGGACAACACGATCAGCGATTGCAATTCGCCGCTGACATCGCGCGGGCGCGTGTTCGACAGCCAGGTTCCGATCATGGGATCGCCGTTTTTAGCCGGCACGCAGGCGACCGGCTTGGGCGGGTCGGCGGGCTGGGCCTCGGTGATGACGGCGGGCTTTCTGGCAACGCATCCGGCCAGGATAAGAACGGCGCAGGCGATGCCGGCCGAACGCAAATACACACTGCTCATGACTTCCTCAACACGTCTGTCGACGCGCCGCGCCGATCACACCGGCACGTCCTTCGCGCAGCAAACATCACGCACTCTAAAGAGCCGTTGGGGAAGAATCAACGACGATCCGCGCGGTGTGCAATTGCGCAACAGTCCGCGTCGCAAAGCCGCTGGTTTAGCCATGGAACGCGCACGAATGCGTTGGTTTCAAGCGACACCGCGCGCGTCTCCACGGGTTCTCTTTCTACGCCCTCTATATATAGAGGGCGCTGCGATTGGCCTCGGTCACAACGGCAGCCGTTGTTCGTGCTTGATCTCGCGCAGCGCCACGATGGTGCGCGTCTGCCGGATGCCGGGCATGTTGAACAAGAAGCGATGCAGGAAGCGGTCGTAGGCCTCGGGGCTTTCCACCAGGATCTTCAACAGGAAATCCGAATCGCCGGTGACCGCGTAGCACTCCAGGATTTCGGGCGCGTCGCGCACCGAGCGTTCGAAGTGTTCAACCGTGTTCGACGAATGCCGCTCCAGGCTGATCTGCGCAAACATGCAGCCCAGGCCCACCTTGCTGCGGTCCACCTGGGCGCTATAGCCCTGGATCACCCCGCTGGCTTCCATCGCCTTGACCCGCCGCCACACCGGCGCGGCCGATAGCCCTACCTTGTCGGACAGCTGCTGCGCCGAAGCCCGGCCGTCCTCCTGCAAGGCCTTGAGGATGCCGATATCGGTCTTGTCCATCGCTTTGTCTCCTGGTTTTTGTCGAACACGAAATGTTCATTGCGAATTATAGGGATAGCACGATCCAAAAACGCAATAAATCGGATGCCGCGCGAACCTATCATGGTGCGAAATACCAGGAGCATTCATTATGGACGGCACTCCCGCCCCCGAACCCCAGCTGGACCTTGACTACCAGCTTGCCGACAACCTCACGCGGGAGTCCGGCCGCATCTTTCTGACCGGAACGCAGGCGCTTGTGCGGATCATGCTGACCCAGGCACGGGTCGACCGTGAGCGCGGGCTGAACACGGCGGGCTTTGTCTCGGGCTACCGCGGTTCGCCGCTGGGCGGCGTGGACATGGCGATGTGGAAGGCGAAGAAGGCGCTGGACGCCAGCAAGATCTCGTTCCTGCCCGGCATCAACGAAGACATGGCCGCCACTGCCGTCATGGGGACACAGCAGGCCGGCGTACGCGCCGACCGCAACGTCGATGGCGTGTTCGCCATGTGGTACGGCAAAGGCCCGGGCGTGGACCGCGCGGGCGATGCGCTGCACCACGGCAACGCGGCGGGCGCATCGCGCAACGGCGGCGTGCTGGTGGTGGTGGGCGATGACCACACCGCCGTGTCGTCCTCGATTCCGCACGCCAGCGAAGCGTCGTTGATCGGCTGGCAGATGCCGATCGTGCATCCGACGTCGATCGACGAGTACGAGACGTTTGCGCTATGGGGCTGGGCGCTGTCGCGCTATTCGGGCACGTGGGTCGCATTCAAGGCCGTGTCCGAAACCATTGAAAGCGGCCACTCGTTCAGCCCCACCCCCGTGCAGCACTACGACATGCCGGCCAACCCCGACATGCCGCCCGAGTCGCTGGAGTATTCCGCGCGCGACTTCCTGTCGCTGGCTGTCGAAGCGCGCATGAACCTGCGCATGAAAGCCGTGGCCGCCTTCGCGCGCCGCCACAGCATCGACCGCCTGACCTGTCCGGCGCCGCGCGCCACGGTGGGCATCGTCACCGTCGGCAAAGCGCATCTGGACACCATGGAAGCGCTGGCGCGCCTTGGCGTGGACACCGTCACCGCCAACGCACCCGTGCGCATCTACAAGCCGGGCCTGACCTGGCCGATGGACGGCGAGCGGCTGCTGGAGTTTGCGCGTGGGCTGTCGCACATCCTGGTGATCGAAGAAAAAGGCGCCGTGGTCGAAAGCCAGATCAAGGATCTGCTGTTCAACCTGCCGGACCGCCCCACGGTCATCGGCAAGAAGGGCTTGGCCGGCGAAACGGTGGTGCCCTCGGCGGGTCAATTGCGCCCGTCGCTGCTGGCGCGGCCGCTGGCGGCGTGGTTGTCGCGCAGCGCGGGCCTGCCGCTGGGCGCGGACCTGGCCGCTTTCGATTGCCAGTCGGCGCTATCGAACGACGCCGACGGCATGCGCCGCCGGCCGTATTTCTGTTCGGGCTGTCCGCACAGCACGTCGACCAAGGTGCCCGAGGGCAGCCAGGCCTTGTCCGGCGTGGGCTGTCACTACATGGCTGCGTGGATGGACCGCGACACGGGCGGGTTGACGCAGATGGGCGGCGAAGGCGTGGACTGGATCGGCTTGTCGCGCTACACCAAGATGCCGCACATCTTCCAGAACATGGGAGAAGGCACCTACTACCACTCGGGCTACCTGGCGATTCGCCAGGCGGTCGCCGCGCGCGCCAACATCACCTACAAGATCCTGTTCAACGACGCGGTTGCGATGACGGGCGGGCAACCCGTGGACGGCCCGATCTCGGTGCCGCAGATCTGCCAGCAACTGCGCGGCGAGAACGTGGCGCGCATTGTGGTCACCAGCGACGAGCCCGAAAAGTACCAGGGCGTGGACCTGGGCCCCAACATCAAGGTGCACCACCGCCGCGAGCTGGACGCGTTGCAGCGCGAGCTGCGCGAGATTGCCGGCGTGACCGTGCTGATCCATGACCAGACGTGCGCCGCCGAAAAGCGCCGCCGCCGCAAGAAGAACCAGTTCCCCGACCCGGCGCGCCGCATGCTGATCAACAGCGCGGTATGCGAAGGCTGCGGCGACTGCGGCGTGCAGTCGAACTGCCTGTCGGTGGTGCCGCTGGAAACGCCGTACGGCCGCAAGCGCGCGATCGACCAATCCAGCTGCAACAAGGACTATTCCTGCGCGGAAGGTTTCTGCCCCAGCTTCGTGTCGGTCATGGGCGGCAAGCCGCGCAAGAGCGCCGCGCCCAAGACGGACCAGGAACGCCTGCAACGCCTGATCGAGCAGTTGCCGCAACCCGCCACGCCGTCGCTGGACCGCCCCTACCGCCTGCTGGTCGCGGGCATGGGCGGCACGGGCGTCATCACCATCGGCGCCATCGTATCGATGGCCGCCCACCTGGAAGGCCTGTCGGCGGCGGTGCTGGACCTGACCGGTCTGGCGCAAAAAGGCGGCACCGTTGTCAGCCATATCCGCCTGGCGCCGGCCGGCGCGCCGGCGGGCCCGGTCCGACTGGACTGGCAGCAAGCCGATGCCGCCATCCTGTGCGACCCGGTAGCCTCGGTAGCGCCGGATTCGCTGGGCGCGCTGCGTCGCGGGCACACGCAGGTCACGGTCAACACCTATGTGGCGCCCGTGTCCGAGTTCACGCGTGACCCCGATGCCGCCATGCGTCCCGAAGCACTGCTGGCAAAGATCCGCCACGCCGCGGGCGATGCCAACACGGCCGCCATCGACGCGCACGACGCCGCGCTGGCATTGTTCGGCGACAGCATCCTGTCGAACATGTTCATGCTGGGCTATGCCTGGCAGCGCGGCGGCGTGCCGTTGTCGCAGGCGTCCATCAACCGCGCCATCGAACTGAACGGGGTAGCCGTGGCCGCGAACCGCGCGGCATTCGACAGCGGCCGGCTGGCGGCGCATCAACCCGACGCGCTGGAAAGCGCCCTGCGTCCGCGCGCCCAGGTGGTACAGCTGCACGTGCCGGAAACCTTCGAACGCGCCGTGGCCCGCCGCATCGCGGACTTGACCGCGTATCAAGACGCCCGCTATGCACGCGTCTACCAGGACGTGGTCGAAGCCGTGGCCGCGCGCGAACGCGAGCTGGCGCCCGACGCCAAGTCGCCGCGCCTGGCGATGGCGGTGGCGCGCGGCCTGTTCAAGCTGATGGCCTACAAGGACGAATACGAAGTGGCGCGGCTCTACACCGGCGACGCGTTCCAGGCGCAGTTGAAGGGGCAGTTTGAAGGCGACTACAGCCTGCGCTTTCACATGGCCCCGCCGATCTTCGCCCGCAAGGACCCGCGCACCGGCGTGCCGCGCAAGATGACGCTGGGGCCGCGCACCATGTCGGCACTGAAATTGCTGACACGTCTGAAAGGCCTGCGCGGCACCTGGTTCGATCCCTTCGGCCACACTGCCGAACGCAAGATGGAACGGGCGCTGGTGACCGAGTATCGTCAGACCATAGACCAGCTTCTTGTAGGGTTGACCCGGGACAACATCGCGCAAGCAGCTACAATCGCCGGCCTTGCAGAAACCATCCGCGGCTACGGCCACGTGAAGGCGGCAAGCGTCGAGAAGTACCGGACACAATTGGGTCGATTGATGCAGAGCTATACAGCACCGGCCCCGCGCGACATACCCCTGCGGAAAACCGCATAAACAGTCGCTTTGAGCCGTGCACTCCTGGGCGCGCCTTACTGGGCGCGCCCAGTGCATTTAGTTACAATCTTTTGTGAGCTTCGTCATATCTTCTTCTTGTTCCAGTAGGTCTCGATCACTAGAATTAGTGTCCAACGAGGGGTGCTACACTACATGTTGTGGTCGCCCAAGCGCTGATTCTCGTCGGCCACGCCTTTTGGACTAAGCCGTCCAAGCCGTTCCGACCCCTCAAAAGATCCACATTCGTACCCGGCATGACCGCCGTCATGTCGCTATCTACGCGTTTTCGCACAGGAGCTTCCATGCAGACTTCGATCGCCTCTGTGACCCGGCCTTCGGCCGTGCCGCCCTCGCAAACCGATTCCCCTGCCGACGCCAATGGCGGGCAATGGGCCAGCTACAACATCATTCGCCGCAATGGCTCGGTGGTTGGGTTTGAACCCAGCAAGATCGCCATCGCCATGACCAAGGCCTTTCTGGCCGTCAACGGTGGCCAGGGCGCCGCGTCCGCGCGTGTGCGCGAACTGGTCGAGAACCTGACCAGCCAGGCCGTGAACGCCCTGGTGCGCAACCGCCCCAACGGCGGCACCTTCCATATTGAAGACATCCAGGACCAGGTTGAACTGGCGTTGATGCGCTCGGGCCAACATGACGTTGCCCGCGCCTACGTCCTGTATCGCGAGAAGCGCACGCAAGAGCGCGCCGCCGCCGCTGCCGCCGAAGGCCAGGAAAAGGCCGCCGCCGCGCCCGAAGAACATGTGCTGAACGTGACCGACGCCGGTGTGCGCCGTCCGCTGGACCTGGCTGAGTTGCGCGCGACCATCGTCGCCGCCGGCGAAGGCCTGGACGAATTCATCGACAGCGAATCCATCCTGAAGGAAACGGTCAAGAACCTGTACGACGGCATCCCCGTCGACGAAGTGTTCAAGTCCGCCATCCTGTCCGCGCGCGCGCTGGTCGAAAAAGACCCGGCCTACAGCCAGGTCACCGCTCGCCTCTTGCTGCACACGATCCGCAAGGAAGTCCTGGGCGAAGAAGTCTCGCAAGACGGCATGGTCGCGCGTTACGCCGAATACTTCCCCACGTTCATCGCACGCGGCATCGAAGGCGGCCTGCTGTCGCCCGAACTGGCCAACTATGACCTGACCCGTCTGGGCAAGGCCTTGAACGCCAAGCGCGATCTGCAATTCGGCTACCTGGGCCTGCAGACGCTGTACGACCGCTACTTCCTGCACATCCGCGGCACCCGCATCGAACTGCCGCAGGTGTTCTTCATGCGCGTGGCCATGGGCCTGGCGCTGCGCGAAGCCGACCGCGAAACGCGCGCCATCGAGTTCTACGAGATCCTGTCCTCGTTCGACTTCATGAGCTCGACGCCGACGCTGTTCAACTCGGGCACGCTGCACTCGCAGCTGTCGTCGTGCTATCTCACGACCGTCTCCGATGACCTGGAAGGCATCTACGACGCCATCAAGGAAAACGCGCTGCTGGCCAAGTACGCCGGCGGCCTGGGCAACGACTGGACCCCGGTGCGCGCACTGCGCAGCCACATCAAGGGCACCAACGGCGAAAGCCAGGGCGTGGTCCCGTTCCTGAAGGTCGTCAACGACACCGCCGTCGCGGTGAACCAGGGCGGCAAGCGCAAGGGCGCGGTGTGCACGTACTTGGAATCGTGGCACCTGGACATCGAAGAATTCCTGGAACTGCGCAAGAACACCGGCGACGAACGCCGCCGCACGCACGACATGAACACGGCGAACTGGATTCCCGACCTGTTCATGAAGCGCGTCATGGAAGGCGGTGAATGGACGCTGTTCTCGCCGTCCGACTGCCCCGACCTGCACGACAAGGTTGGCCGCGCGTTTGAAGAAGCGTATATCGGCTACGAAAAGCGCGTCGCCAGCGGCGAGCTCAAGCTCTACAAGAAGATGCCGGCGCTGACGCTGTGGCGCAAGATGCTGTCGATGCTGTTCGAAACCGGCCACCCGTGGATCACGTTCAAGGATCCGTGCAACATCCGTTCGCCGCAGCAACACGTGGGCGTGGTCCACAGCTCGAACCTGTGCACCGAGATCACGCTGAACACCAACGAATCCGAAATCGCGGTGTGCAACCTGGGTTCCGTGAACCTGGTCGCGCACATGAAGCCGGCTGCCGGTGGTGGTTTCGAACTGGATCACGACAAGATCAAGCGCACCGTCAGCATCGCGATGCGCATGCTCGACAACGTCATCGACATCAACTACTACGCCGTCGAGAAGGCTCGCAATTCCAACGCGCGCCATCGTCCGGTGGGCATGGGCATCATGGGTTTCCAGGACTGCCTGCAAATGATGCGCGTGCCTTACGCATCGCAAGCCGCCGTTGAATTCGCCGATCGTTCGATGGAAGCCGTTTGCTATCACGCGTACTTCGCGTCGAGCCTGCTCGCCGAAGAACGTGGTCGCTATCAATCGTATGAAGGTTCGTTGTGGTCGCGTGGCATCTTGCCGCAAGACACGTTGAAGATGCTGCGTGATGAACGCGGTGGTCATGTTGAAGTTGATGAATCGAGCACGCTCGATTGGGATACGTTGCGCGCGCGCATCAAACAACACGGCATGCGCAACTCCAATTGCGTGGCAATTGCCCCAACCGCGACTATTTCCAATATCATTGGTGTATCTGCGTGCATCGAACCTACTTTCCAGAACTTGTACGTCAAATCGAATCTCTCCGGCGAGTTCACGGTCGTTAACGATTACCTCGTGCGTGACCTGAAGAAACTCGGTCTCTGGGACGAAGTCATGGTCGCCGACCTCAAGTACTTCGACGGCAGCCTGTCCCGCATCGATCGCGTACCTTCCGAACTCCGCGAACTCTATGCCACCGCGTTCGAAGTCGAACCGAGCTGGCTGGTTGAATGCGCGTCGCGCCGTCAGAAGTGGATCGATCAAGCCCAGTCGCTGAACATCTACATGTCGGGCGCATCGGGCAAGAAGCTGGATGACACCTACAAGCTGGCATGGCTGCGTGGCCTGAAGACCACGTACTACCTGCGTACCCTGGGCGCCACCAGCGCCGAGAAGTCCACGGGCCGCGGCGGCGAACTGAACGCCGTCACCGCTGGTGGTCAATCCACGGCCGCGGCCGTGGGCGCCGCACCTGTTTTGCCGGAACCCGAAGTTCTCGGGGCGGTTTGCACCATGCGGCCGGGCGACCCCGGCTTCGAAGAGTGCGAAGCCTGCCAATAACCGCCTCCGGAGAATTGAAATGATTAATTGGGAAGACGACACCACCGCCACGCAACCTGCTTCCCCCGCCCCCGCGGGCGGCCAGCAGGCTGCGCCCGAAGTCCGGGCGGCGACGGGTGTATTCGGCGACACCGCCATGCCGACTCCTGCCGCGCCTGAACACGCGGCGGGTCTGGCTGCCAGCGGCGCCGCTACCTCGCAGCGCGTGAAGGTTGCCGACAAGCGCATCATCAACGGCGAAACCGACGTCAATCAGCTTGTGCCGTTCAAGTACAAGTGGGCGTGGGAAAAGTATTTGGCCACGTGCGCCAACCACTGGATGCCGCAAGAGATCAACATGTCGCGCGACATCGCGCTTTGGAAGAACCCCAACGGGCTCACCGAAGACGAACGCCGCATCGTCAAGCGCAACCTGGGTTTCTTCGTCACGGCCGACTCGCTGGCCGCGAACAACATCGTGTTGGGCACCTACCGCCACATCACGGCTCCCGAATGCCGCCAGTTCTTGCTGCGCCAGGCATTCGAGGAAGCGATCCACACGCACGCTTATCAATACATCGTCGAAAGCCTGGACCTGGACGAAGCCGAGATCTTCAACGCTTATAACGAAGTTCCGTCCATCCGCGCCAAAGACCAGTTCCTGATCCCGTTCATCGACGCGATCGCGGACCCCAACTTCAAGACGGGCACGCCCGAAGCCGACCAGACGCTGCTGAAGTCGCTGATCGTTTTCGCTTGCTTGATGGAAGGCCTGTTCTTCTACGTTGGCTTCACGCAGATCCTGGCGCTGGGTCGCCAGAACAAGATGACCGGCGCCGCCGAACAGTACATGTACATCCTTCGCGATGAATCCATGCACTGCAACTTCGGCATCGACCTGATCAACACCGTCAAACTGGAAAATCCGCATCTGTGGACGCCGGCTTTCCGCGAAGAAATTCGAGAACTCTTCCGCAAAGCGGTCGAACTCGAATACGCTTACGCCGAAGACACGATGCCGCGCGGCGTGTTGGGCTTGAACGCACCTATGTTCAAATCCTACCTGCGCTTCATCGCCAACCGTCGTTGCCAGCAAATCGGTATCGAACCGCTGTACCCGCAGGAAGAAAATCCCTTCCCCTGGATGGCGGAAATGATCGATCTTAAAAAGGAACGCAACTTTTTTGAAACTCGCGTGATCGAATACCAAACCGGTGGCACGCTGAGCTGGGAGTAAAGCAGTACGTCATCAGGCCCGGCGCGGGCACGCTCTGCGAATACAGAGCGTCGCGTTCGCGACAGGCTTGATGACGCGCTTCCTGGTCAGGGTGTTTTCGAACACGTAGAACAAGCGGTCGGCGGCCTGTGATCAGGCTGCGACCGGCGCCATTTGAAATGGCTCGCGCCAAAGGAGCGGGGGCCATATCAAATGGCTGTGCCGAATTCATTAGCGCAAACCGTAGTAGCTGTTGCTCGCACAGAACAGCGGCATGCGCCGATGAATAGCCCGGGCACGGTTCGCCTTGTTGGCGAGTCGGGGCACGGGTTTAAGTTCTGGGACCCCTGAACCTAAGGAGCATGACCATGGCAACAGCCAAGAAAGCCGTAAAGAAAGCAGCGGCGAAGAAGCCCGCCGCCAAGAAGGCAGTCGCTAAGAAGGCCGCACCGGCCAAGAAAGCCGCTGTCAAGAAGGTAGCAGTCAAGAAAGTCGCCGCCGCCAAGAAGCCGGCAGTGAAGAAGGTTGCCGCCAAGAAGCCGGCAGCCAAGAAGGTCGTCGCCAAGAAAGCGGTAGCCAAGAAGGCCGTCGCTAAAAAGGCCGTCGCCAAGAAGGCGCCTGCCGCCAAGAAAGCGGTAGCCAAGAAGGCCGTCGCCAAGAAGGCAGTTGCCAAGAAGGCCGTTGCCAAGAAAGCGGTAGCCAAGAAGGCCGTCGCCAAAAAGGCCGTTGCCAAGAAGGCGCCTGCCGCCAAGAAAGCGGTAGCCAAGAAGGCCGTCGCCAAGAAGGCAGTTGCCAAGAAGGCCGTTGCCAAGAAGGCTCCCGCCGCCAAGAAGGCCGTTGCCAAGAAAGCGGTAGCCAAGAAGGCCCCCGCTGCCAAAAAGGCTCCTGCCGCCAAGAAGGCGCCTGCTGCAAAGAAGGCCCCTGCTGCTGCGAAGAAGGCTCCTGCCGCTGCCAAGCCGGCTGCTGCCGCCAAGCCCGCCGCTGCCAAGAAGCCTGCTGCAAAGAAGGCCGCTCCCAAGAAGCCCGCAACGCCGCCCTCCACGGCTGCTGCCCCGGGTGCAAAGACCGCGCTGAATCCCGCCGCGTCGTGGCCCTTTCCCACGGGTGGCCGTCCCTAATCCGGACGGTTCGAAGCAATAGCTTCACTAGAGCCGCCTGGCCTTGGCCGGGCGGCTTTTTTGCGCCTGCGCCATCCGCCAAATGCGGCGGCAATATGTGCGCGCAGCGTGCGACAATTGACTCCTCTTTTTTTGGGTGATCGCGTCCATGCTCGGTGAAATCTTCCGCTTCCTCCTCGAAATCGTGTTCACGCTGTTTGGCGCGGCATTGATTGCCCGCGCCTGGATGCACGCGATCCGCCTTCACGCCTTCAATCCGTTGGCGCGCACCATCTATCAGGCCACGAACTGGCTGGTGCTGCCGCTGCGCAAGATCATCCCCGCCGGCAACAAGATTGACTGGACCAGCCTGGTTGCCGCCTGGCTGGCCGCGCTGTTCTACATCGTGCTGATCTGGCTGGTGGCCCTGGGTGCGCTGATTCCCGCCGCGCTGCTGCCGGCCGCCATGGGCTCGGCGCTGATCATGGCCGTCAAGTGGGCCTTGAACCTGGTGGTGTGGCTGACGCTGATCCAGGCCGTGCTGTCCTGGGTCAATCCGACGGCACCGATGATGCCGCTGTTGCAGGCGCTGACGGCGCCCATGCTTGACCCCATCCGCCGCATCCTGCCGCGCACCAGCATCGACTTTTCGCCGCTGGTGCTGCTGATCGTGGCGCAGATCCTGCTGATGGTGCTGGCCAATCTAAGCCAGCGCATGATGGGCCTGTAAACCAAGACACGGGGCATTGCGCCCCGTTCTTTTTTTGCCCGCTAGGCCGGAATGCCGGCGTAGATCTCGACCAGCTTCTTGCGGTCGATCTTGTGGTTGTTGGACATGGGCAGCGCCGGGCAGGCCACCAGTTCCGACGGCACCATGTACGGCGGCAGCCGCTGGGCCAGCCGCTCTTTCCAGCCGGCCAGCGCGTCCGGCGCCAGAAAACGCGCATCGGGCTCTTGGGCCACACCCGCCACGAAACCAATCAAGCGCACCGCTGTGCCATCGGGCCGGCGCAGCACCGCGCACGCCCCGCCCTCCACGCCCGGCAGGCCATGCAATGCCTCGTCGATCTCGGCCAGCTCGATGCGATAGCCGTTCAGCTTGATCTGGTCGTCCATGCGGCCACGGCAAAACAGCAGCCCACCTTCCTGCATCAACCCCAGGTCGCCGGTGCGAAACGCGCGGCGGCCATCTTCATAGGTGTAGAGCTTGGCCTCGTTCAGGTCGGGCCGGTTCAGGTAGCCGCGCATCACGTGGTCGCCCACGATGCAGATTTCGCCTTCGTCCACGATCAGCACGCTTTCGGGCTTGGCATGGCCCACGGGCAGCGGATCATGCGCGGCCAGCACGGCGTCGGTGACTTCGATCCAGGTGGTGGCCACCGTGGCTTCGGTGGGGCCGTACGTGTTCAGGATGACCGCATCGGGAAAGCGTTGCCGCAGCTTCTTGGCCAGCGCGGCCGGCAAGGGCTCGCCGCAAAACAGGAACGTGCGCAGCACCGGCAAGGTCGCGGGGGAAAAGTCGCGGTTGGCCAACTGCTGGTGCGCGAACGACGGGGTCGACACCCAAACCGTCACGCCATGCTGCGCCAGGCGCGGCATCCACGTGCCGGCCGCCGCGATCTGCTCGCGTGCGTTCAACACACAGGCGCCGCCCGAAGCCAGCGTGGCGAACACTTCATACATCGACAGGTCGAAACTGAAGGGCGCCTGGTTCATGAACACCGGCGCCTCGCCCAGGCCAAAGCTGCCCAGCATCCAGTCGCCCAGCAAGCCGACGCTTTCGCGGCCGATCTGCACGCCCTTGGGGTCGCCCGTGCTGCCAGAAGTAAACATCACATAGGCCAGGCCGCGTTCGACCAGCATCGCGCCTTGGCCGCGCGTGAAGGTGCCCGAGGCCGCGTCATAGACGGCCGCGGCGCGCACGATCTCGACAATGCGGCGCAGCCGGTCGGCCGGGTAGATGGTGTCAACCGGCACGAACGGCGCGCCGATCAGCAGCGCGCCCACCATGGCGACGAAGAACGAGGCTTCCTTGTGGCCGTAGATGGCCACCGGCACATCGGGGGCCACGCCCTGCTTGCGCGCCACGTCCGCCCAGGCGTGGGCTTCGTCGCGCAACTGCGACCAGCTTAGCGAGCGGTCGGCGGCGGCAACGGCCAAGGCGTCGGGCGAGATGTCCGTATCCACGAACTGGAACGATTTCAGATCGAAACGCATGCCGAAACTCCCGGCGTCAGATGGGGCTGCGGCCGCTGAACACGTACAGCGCCAGCGCAGCCAGAATCAAGGTAAGCACACGGCCCAGAAAGCGCATCACCGGATGCGCCAGCGTGGCCTGCAACGCGGGGCGGGTGCGCGACGCGTTGATCAGCAGGTTGTGACCCACTGAATACGCGCCGAACATCAGCCCGCTGACGATGTAGTGCAGCGACAGGCCGTTCCACACGCCCATGGCCAGCAGCGTGGCGAAGATGCCGATGTTCTGTGCCGCCATGCGATGGCGTCCGAAGAACTTGGTCTTGCTCAGCGCCTTGTAGATCGGCATGAACACCACGTCGCGCAGCCACTCGGACAGGCTGATGTGCCAACGGCGCCAGAAGTCCTGCGGGTTCAGCGTGGCCAGCGGATTACGGAAATTGATCGGCAAGGTGAAGCCGAACAGCATGCCGATGCCGATTGCCATCGTCGAATAGCCGGCGAAGTCGAAGAACAGATACGCGCTGTACAGCGACGCGTTCAACGCCACGCCCGTGAACGAATAATCGTGCGCGTCCAGCGTGGCCAGGCCATAGCGCCAGATCAGTTCGGCCAGGCCAAACTTCTGGATCACGCCCACCATGATCAGTTCCAGACCGATCAGCCACGTGTTCAGGTTCACGCCTTCATAGCCGCGCTTCAGGTCGGCCTGAAAATTGCGCCAGCGGTACATCGGGCCGGCCAGCAACGTCAGCGGGAAGAACAGGTAGATGAAGTAGTCCAGCGGCGACACGCGTTCGTTGCGCTGCGCGAACAGCAGCACATCGATGGCGCGAAAGGTCGCGAACGACAGGCCCAGCATGGCGCCCAGATGCGACACGCCCGTCTTGACCAGCAGCAGCGGCGTCATGGTGATGATGACGGCCAGCCAGGTCGGAATGTAGTTGCGGCGCACAGCCCACAGGGCGCTGCCCGAAATGGCCAGCAGCGCGATGGGCTGATACGGCCGCGCCCAGAATACCGCCATCCATACGCCCAGGCAGATCACGCCGATGATGTGGCGATAACCGATGTGCAGCGGCATGCCGAACGAGCGATACGCCAACAGACCGAGGCCGCCGCACAGAGCGCCGCCAAAAAAGCTCAAGCTTGCGAACAATTCCATGGCGCGCTCAGAACTGTTGGTATTGGAATTCGACCTTGATCGGTCCGCCGCTGCCCGTGGTGGGCTGAGCCTGAAGCACGAATACGAGGATCACCCCGATGTACAGGCACAAATGCCAGAAGAAGCGGCGCCCGGCGCCGTCCTTGCGAAAAAATTTCATCGGGAAAAATACTCCGCAATACCTTGGTCCGCCATGGCCCAGCCAAGCTCGGCCAGATGCATGTCGTCGCGCACCATGCCCGGTTCAAACGGGATGCTGTAAAGGTCCAGGCACCCCATCTGATAGCGCTCGCACATGCCGGTGATGGCGGCCACCACCGGGTCGAAGCGCTCGACATCCAGGATCAGCTTGGGGTTGAACGGCTGAATGACGAAGTACGCCTTGACCTTGCGCTTCTGCAGCAGGGCCATCACGCGCGACAGATCGCCCAGCTCGGTGCGGGTGATCGGGTCGACGTCGGCGAACTCGTTACGAGCTGGCGAATACAGCGGCGCCAGATACTGCTTGTAGTAATCGTCACGCACGTCGTACGGGTTGTTGCCGCCCAGCTGCCTTTCGACTTCGCGCGCTTCGTGCGTCAGCCGGCCCCACTGCCCGGCGTTCAGGCGCGCCGCGGATGGCCAGGACACGAAGCGGTGCGCCGGCACCGACAGCTTGGTGCGCGGACGGTCGGGCGCAGGCTCTTTGCGGGCGTGCCACCACAGCGACAGCTTGTCTTTCAGTTCGGCCACCTGGCCATTGGCGATCAGCCAGAGCAGACCCCAGTTGGCGTTGTCGCTGATCCAGTTCTGCATCTGCTCGCGCGTGCTGGGCTGGTCCCACAGGCGGTCCCAGACCGGGCCGGTCACGTGTTCCGCAAAGGCGCTGCGCGGCAGTTGGCCGCCCGAGGCAAACCAGGCTGGCGACACCATGATGACCAGCCGCGTGTTGGGCGTCAGGGAATCGGCCACCGACTCCAGCACGCTGACGATGCCGTAGGACTGGAACATGGCGTGTCCGTACGCCAGCGTCGGCACCTTCAGTTCTTCAGGAAAGAAGCGGTAAGGCACGAAGCGCAGGTCGTGGCTGGACAGCTCGGATGAACCCAGCACGACCAGCGTCCCGTCGCTCAGGGCGTTGCCCAGGCGATTCAGGTTGACGTGTTGGGTGCCCCAGTCCGGCCCAAGGTTAGGCAGGTAGTTGTTCTTGTCGGCGGCAGTGGCCGATGGCGAAGCCGTGGGCGTCACGATGCGGCTGAGCACATCGTCCGCGCCCCAGTACACCCCTATCGCCAGTGCTACTGCCGTCGCGGCGGCCACGACGTGGGACAAGAACCGGGTGTTATGCAGTATGGGCAGCGACATAGCCGGCAAGCGTACGGACCGACTGCAGGTGTTCCGCGATTTCAGGAGCCGGGATGCTGCAACCGTACTCGGATTCGACAGCCAGCGTGATGTCCACGGCGGCCAGGGAATCAACCAGACCCGTGGCAATCAATTGCGTATCGGGGGTGACTTTCTTCATGACGATCGACTCGACGATCTCGCCGATCTTGGTGTGGAGTTCTTGCTCGGTATGCATAGATATTGCAGTTGCCTTGTCGGCAAAACATCCCCGCCCCTGGGATTCAGGTGACGAGAATACAGAAAAAAGCTGAAGCTCAACTGACGGGATTCAGCGATCCAGACCGACGTCGGGACGGCATCTGGGGACGCACTTGGTTACATCACCGCGAAAGCTTGACGTCGATCGCAGGCGCAATCATTGCATTTCGGCCGTCGAATCGCCATGAAACTTTTGGGCTAAATCGCGAGAAAAGGCAGGGAAACGTAACGCCTGCGGGTAAATCCCGGGGGCCTCGTTGCGGCGGAGCGACACTTTCAGGCAAAAAAAGGCCCCGATAATCGGGGCCTTCATACGCGTCGGCGCGGTCGAAAAAGCCCGCTTGCGCGGGGTTTCCGGAATTACATAGGGGTGACGCGGGTGGGGCCGGCGCCGCTGATCACCTGGACACGTTGGCCCACGCTGATCGGCACGTCGGCTTCTTGCGCCACGACGCGAGTTTCGCCGTTATCCAGGCGCACGGTAACTTCATAGCCCGAGTTGGTGCCAACCCGGTTTTCGACGGCGTTGCCCGCCAGCGCGCCAAGGATGGCGCCGCCGACCGTGGCGATGGTGCGGCCCGTGCCGCCTCCCACCGCATTGCCGGCCACACCGCCCAGCGCACCGCCGGCCAACATGCCGACACCGCTGGACTTGTCATTCTGGATCACGATCGGGCGCACGCCCGTGACCGTGCCCGTACGGACGATCTGCTCACGCTGGGCTTGGTCGTAGCTATATACCCCGCTGGACGCGCTGCGATTCGCGCAGCCGCCAAGCACAGCCATCGACGTCACGACGGCCGCGATGGCCAGCCACCGGCCAGTACGCGGGGTCACCAGGGAAAGAGATTTACTTTGGTTCATTTGGACTCCTCGATCGGGCACTGCCGACGAAAACTGATCATACCCCGCGCATTACCCCGGGCAGGCGCGGTTGCAACACACTGAAACTCACGGCCAAAGCCGGCAATCACCTTGTGACAGCGCGTCTTTCACGACGTCACATCGGTGATTTTCAACGTCCGTTCGACCACGCAATCGCGCGGCGGTTCCCGCGTCTGCAAGCCCGGTTCAGACGATCAAGCAGGCAGGTGAATGCCGTAGGTGGCGTGCAGCACCGCGTCGATATCAGCGCGCGACGGCGCGTGGTTTTGCGGGCCGAGCGAGGCGATCTTGATGGCGCCCATGACGTTGCCTAGACGGCAGCTGTCTTCCCAGTTCCAGCCGCTGGTCAGGCCGTAAAGCAGGCCGCCGCGCTGCGCGTCGCCGCAACCGGTCGGGTCCACCACTTGCGTGGCGCGCACCGGCGCGATCTGGATCGTCTTGCCGCCGGTCAACAGCGTGGGGGC
>NZ_JBLVOL010000077.1:74067-75956 GCF_053543755.1 Achromobacter semiaridum
GGCGCCGCGCGTCACGACCACGGCTTCGAGCGTGGCGGCGATGTCGGCCATGCCGCGGCCCGTGCGCTGTTCCACAACGCCGGCTTCGTAGTCGTTCACGGTCAGGGCGCGCGCCATCTTCAGCATGCGTTCCAGGTCGGCGCCGTCGAACAACGGCATCGCCTGGCCCAGATCAAAAATGAAGGGGATCCCACGCGCGTGCAGGCGTTCGGCGTGCGCGAACATGCCTTCCTTGGCATCCGGGGCAACGATGGCCCAGGCCGCTTCCGCATCGCTCAGGTCGTTGTCGGCCGAGAACGACATGGCGCCCGGGTGGAAAGCGGTGATCTGGTTGTCGTCCAGGTCGGTGGTGATGAAGCACTGCGCGGTGAACGTGTCGGGAATCACCTTGACGCGGGCCGTGTCGATGCCCAGGCCGGACAGGCGTTCCATGTATTCGCCGGCGTCTTCGCCCACGGTGGCCACGGGCAGCGGCTTGCCGCCCAGCAGATTCATGTTGTAGGCGATGTTGCCCGAGCAACCGCCATATTCCTTGCGCATGCTGGGCACCAGGAACGACACGCTCAACGACTGGATGCGGTCGGCAAGAATGTGCTCTTTGAAGCGGCCTTCAAACACGGCGATCGTGTCGAACGCCATCGAACCGCAAACCAGGACGGGGGTTGCCATGCGTGTCATCCTTTAAGGAAAGAACTTATCAAGTTGGTAGCCATTGACCTGAACACCGGTCACTTCAATGGGCACGGAAATCTTTAGCTCGCCCGCCGGCGCGAATGGGCCGCGCAGTTGCTCGGGCGTCAGATAGTCTTCGGGCCGCAACACGCGGCGCACCACGACCGTGTCGGACAGATCCGTCAGGTCCAGCACCAGTGCCGGCCAATGCTGCGGCTTGTCGTAACGGTTGCGCAGCACCAGGTTCAGCACCAGTCGGCTGCGGCCGTCGTCGATGGCGGCGGCGCCCGTGGGCGGCTGCAATGACGACGAGGAAATCGCGATGCGCTCAAGGCGGCGCGCATAGCCCACCGAGCAGCCCAGGGGCTTGCACGCGGCTTCCAGCACCGGACGCAGGGCCGGCACGGAATTGGCGATGTCGGTGCGGTAAACGTACAGCAGTTGCAGACCCAGCGCGATCAGGCCCAACAGGCACGCGTAGCCCCACAGCCTGCGCAACAGGCCACGGCGTTCGCTGCGGTCCTGATCCAGGAACTCGGGCGGGGCGCGGCCCACGTCGGTGGCGCTGGAATAGCGCGTGCGCGCGTCGCCCAGCACGGGCTCGATGTCGTCGTCAAAGCCGGGCTCGTCGTCATCGGGGCGATCGGCGTCGTGACGATAGGCGTCCTGACGATATGCGTCGTGACGGCGCAGCGCGTGGTCGGCGACGTAAGGCTGGCGAACGTCGTGGTGGCGCGGGGTGCTATCCCGGGATTCGCGGCGCTCACCGATGCGGTGATCGTCATGATTGTCTTCGTCGTCCCGGTCCGTCCAGTTGAACACCGGCTCGCTGCCGCGCGGCGTGGCGATGATGGGTTCGGGCCGATACGTCTCGACGCGGCCATGCCGGGCGTCGCGCATGTCGTCGTCCAGGTCCCGGTCCAACGGGCCTTCGTCGTCAAACCCGTCTTCCGGCAGCTCATCGTCGGGTTCAACGTGGCGGCGCATTGAGTCACGCCCGCGCAGGACGGCGGGCGCAGCGGCCGGAGCTACAGCGGCCGGAATAGCCGGCTCAACCCGGCCCGGCGGCGGCGTCATCGGGGCGTACGCAGGCGCGGCGGGCGTTGGCGGCATTGCCGGGGCGGGCCTTGGTGCGGCAGGCGTCGGCGCGGCGGCCGGGGCATACGGATGCGAGGCCGGCTCGTCTTCCCAGGGCGGAACCTGGCGCGGTTCAACCG
>NZ_JBLVOL010000078.1:0-1748 GCF_053543755.1 Achromobacter semiaridum
CACGTCAGTGCATTGAACAGGCAGTCGATTACGAACAGTACTTCCCCTTTACGGACCGGCGGCCACAGCGTGCCGTCGGGACGACTACCGGAACTCTTGGAACATGTTTAGCAATCTGAAGGTGCGCACGGGCTTGATGCTCGCTCAGTTGGCAGTTGCCGTCGCCGCACTGGTTGCAATTGGTTTGGGCTGGAACAGCATGCAGGCCAGTGCTGTCACGATCAACGCGCTGGATTCGCTGAGCGTGCAGCAAAGCAATCTGATCAAGGACGCGTACACGCAGATGCTGCGCGCCACGATCCGTGCCGACATCGCCGCCGCGCAACGTGCGGCGGGCGACGCGAACGGCGCCGCCGACAACTCGCGCACCGTGCAGCAACTGATCGGCGACGCCAACAAGAAGATGGAAGCGTTCAAGGCCGTGCCCAAGCTGACGACCATGGGCAAGACGGCGGAAGGGGAACTGATTTCGACGTTCAACGCCTTCTCGGGCGCCTTGCAAGCCATGATGGGCGCGCTGGACAAGGGCGACGCTGCGACGTACCTGACGCTGAAGAACACCAAGGCGGGCGCCGCCAGCGGTGCGTTCTTCAAGCAGCTGAGCGATTTTGCCGGCAACATCAATACGTTCAGCGAACAAGAAGTACAGGCCGCCCGCTCGCAGGCGTCCACGATGACGTTTGTGTACCTGGGCCTGGCCGTGCTGATCCTGGCCGTGTCGCTGGGCGCCTTCCTATTCATGAACCGCGTGATCCTGCGCCCCTTGCGTGCCGTCAGCGAGAGCTTTGACAAGATCGCGGGCGGCGACCTGACCGTGCGCGTGGAAGCCACCTCGTCCAACGAAATCGGCCATCTGATGGCGGCCGTCAAGCGCATGCAGGAAAGCCTGACGCGCACTGTCTCGGCCGTGCGCCGGGGCGTGGATGAGATCAACGTGGGCTCGCGTGAAATCTCCGCCGGCAACACAGACCTGTCCAGCCGCACCGAGCAGCAGGCCGCTTCCCTGCAGGAAACCGCCGCGTCGATGGAACAGCTGGCGGCCACCGTCAAGCAGAACGCCGACAACGCGCGCCAGGCCAATCAACTGGCCGCCAGCGCGTCGGACGTGGCCGAGCGGGGCGGGTCGGCGGTGTCGGAAGTGGTCAATACCATGCACGACATCTCGGCCAGCTCGCGCAAGATCTCGGAAATCGTTTCCGTCATCGACGGCATTGCTTTCCAGACCAACATCCTGGCGCTGAACGCCGCCGTGGAAGCGGCGCGCGCGGGCGAGCAGGGCAAGGGCTTTGCGGTGGTGGCGGGCGAAGTGCGCTCGCTGGCGCAGCGCAGCGCGCAGGCCGCCAAGGAAATCAAGGGCTTGATCGAAGACTCCGTCAACAAGGTTGGCGCGGGCTCGCAGCAGGTCGAACGCGCAGGCGCGACCATGCAGGAAATCGTGGCCTCGGTGAAGCGTGTGACGGACATCATGGGTGAAATCTCGGCAGCCTCGGACGAGCAGTCCAGCGGCATCGACCAGGTCAATCGCGCCGTGTCGCAGATGGACGAAGTCACGCAGCAGAACGCGGCGTTGGTGGAAGAAGCGGCCGCCGCGGCGGGTTCGCTGCAAGAGCAGGCTGAACGCCTGGTCCAGGCCGTGGCCGTGTTCAAGATCAACGCGGGCGAAGTCATCGAAGTGCCGGCTCGCCGGCTGGCGCAGCAGCAACCGCAGCGTCGCGCGCCGCGCGTGGCCGCACCGGCTGCCGCGCCCG
>NZ_JBLVOL010000079.1:0-23368 GCF_053543755.1 Achromobacter semiaridum
CGGGCCGCCCCAAGGTGGGCCAGCCCCCTTGGGGGGCAGCAAGCGAATGCAATGAGCGCAGCGTGGGGGCAACGGCCCACCGCCGGGCCGCCCCAAGGTGGGCCAGCCCCCTTGGGGGGCAGCAAGCGAATGCAATGAGCGCAGCGTGGGGGCAACATTAGCGTGTATAACTACGGCGAACCTTCTGAGGAGAGGCGTCGATGCACATCGGGATACCCAAAGAGACCCGAGACGGGGAAACCCGTGTCGCAGCAACACCGGAGACCGTCAAGAAGTACGTAGGCGGCAAACACACCGTTGTCGTGGAGCGCGGGGCCGGCGTCGCCGCCCGTTATCTTGACGACGCCTACGAGGCCGCGGGAGCCACGCTGGGCTCTGCCCAGGGTGCCTTGGGCGCGGACCTCGTCATGAAGGTTCGCGCCCCCTCTTCCGATGAAGTGCCCCACATGAAGCGCGGGGCCGTCGTCATCGGCATGCTGGACCCGTTCGACGCCGAAGGCATCGAACAGATGGCCGCCGCCGGCCTGACCGGCTTTGCCCTGGAAGCCGCGCCCCGCATCACGCGCGCGCAAAGCCTGGATGTGCTGTCTTCTCAAGCCAACCTGGCCGGCTACAAAGCCGTGCTGCTGGCCGCGCACCACTATGGCCGGCTGATCCCCATGATGATGACCGCCGCCGGCACGCTCAAGGCCGCGCGCGCCGTGGTGCTGGGCACTGGCGTGGCCGGCCTTCAGGCCATTGCCACCGCCAAGCGCCTGGGCGCGGTCGTCGAGGCGTCCGACGTGCGCCCCGCCGCAAGGGAACAGGTTGAATCCCTGGGCGCCAAGTTCATCGACGTGCCTTTCGAAACCGACGAAGAACGCGAAATCGCGGAAGGCAAAGGCGGCTACGCGCGCGCCATGCCGCCCGGATGGATGGCGCGGCAGGCGGCGTTGGTGTCCGAACGCTGCAAGCAGGCCGACATCGTCATCACCACCGCGCTGATCCCGGGTCGCCCCGCGCCCACGCTGGTGTCGGCCGACACTGTCGCGGCCATGCGCCCCGGCTCGGTGTTGGTGGACCTGGCCGTCGAACGCGGCGGCAACTGCCCCCTGTCCGAACGCGGCAAGATCGTGGAAAAGCACGGCGTGACGATCGTCGGCCTGACCAACCTGCCCGGCCTGGTCGCCACCGACGCGTCCGCGCTCTACGCGCGCAACGTCATGGACTTCCTGAAGCTCATCATCAATGCGGACGGCGCGCTGGCGATTCAGCGCGACGATGAAATCGTGGCGGCCTGCCTGGTGTGCGAAGGCGGCAATGTGATGCAAAGGACCTGAACATGGAAGCGATCAACCCCACCCTGATGAACCTCATCATCTTCGTGCTGGCCATCTATGTCGGCTACCACGTTGTCTGGAACGTCACGCCCGCCTTGCACACGCCGTTGATGGCGGTCACCAACGCCATCTCCGCCATCATCATCGTGGGCGCCATGCTGGCGGCCGCGCTGACCGAAGGCGGCCTGGCGCGCGGCATGGGCGTGTTCGCCGTGGCGCTGGCGGCCGTGAACGTCTTCGGCGGCTTTCTGGTCACTCGGCGCATGCTGGAAATGTTCAAGAAAAAGGATCGCAAGCCGGGGCCGGGCAAGGAGGAAGCGAAATGATCTCGCTCAACCTCGTCACCCTGCTCTACCTGATTGCCTCCGTCTGCTTCATCCAGGCGCTCAAGGGGCTGTCGCACCCGACCACGTCCCGGCTGGGCAACGCCTTCGGCATGGCCGGCATGGCCATCGCCGTGCTGACCACGGCGGCGCTCATCATCGGGCTGGCGCGCGAAGGCACCGCCACCATCGGCCTGGGCTGGGTCCTGCTGGGCTTGCTGGTGGGCGGTTCCATCGGCACCTTGATGGCCCGCCGCGTCGAGATGACGAAGATGCCCGAACTGGTCGCCTTCATGCACAGCATGATCGGCCTGGCCGCGGTCGCCATCGCGGTTGCCGTCGTTGCCGAGCCGCACGCCTTCGGCATCGTTCCGGCCGGCATGCTGATTCCCACCGGCAACCGCTTCGAGCTTTTCATCGGCACATTCGTGGGCGCCATCACGTTCTCGGGCTCGGTCATCGCGTTCGGCAAGCTGTCGGGCAAGTACAAGTTCCGGCTGTTCCAGGGCGCGCCCGTCGTGTTCCCCGGCCAGCACATGCTGAACCTGGCGCTGGCATTGGTGATGCTGGGCTGCGGCCTGTGGTTCATGCTGACCCAGGAATGGACGCCCTTCATCATCATGACGCTGGTGGCCTTCGTGCTGGGCGTGCTGATCATCATCCCGATCGGCGGCGCGGACATGCCGGTGGTGGTGTCGATGCTGAACAGCTATTCGGGTTGGGCGGCAGCCGGCATCGGCTTTTCGCTGAATAACCCCATGCTGATCATTGCCGGCTCGCTGGTCGGGTCGTCCGGCGCCATCCTGTCCTACATCATGTGCAAGGCGATGAACCGGTCGTTCTTCAACGTGATTTTGGGCGGCTTCGGCGGCCAGGCCGGCAGCGCGGCCGATGCGGGCGCGGCGCAGCAGCGCAGCGTCAAGTCGGGCAGCGCGGACGATGCGGCATTCCTGATGACCAACGCCGAAAGCGTGACCATCGTGCCCGGCTACGGCCTGGCGGTGGCGCGCGCGCAGCACGCGCTGAAAGAACTGGCGACCAAGCTGACCGAACGCGGCGTGACGGTGAAGTACGCCATCCACCCCGTGGCGGGCCGCATGCCCGGCCACATGAACGTGTTGTTGGCCGAAGCCGAAGTGCCCTACGACCAGGTCTTCGAAATGGACGACATCAACAGCGAATTCGCGCAGACCGACGTCGTGCTGGTGCTGGGCGCGAACGACGTGGTCAATCCGGCAGCCAAGAACGACCCGAAGTCTCCCATCGCGGGCATGCCGATCCTGGAAGCCTACAAGGCGCGCACCGTCATCGTGAACAAGCGTTCCATGGCGTCCGGCTACGCCGGGCTGGACAACGAGTTGTTCTACATGGATCGCACGATGATGGTGTTTGGCGATGCCAAGAAGGTGCTTGAGGATATGGTGAAGGCGGTGGAATAAACCGCCCGGTGCAACGAACGCCTGGCGACGGGCGTTCGTTGCGCGCCATCGTCCGCGCTTGCGGCCGGCGCCTTTCGCCGCCCTACGCCGCCGCCTGGCGCAATTGATCGTCCACCACTTCCACCCAATGCCGCACCGGCGTGTCGGTGCCGCTTTGCAGATGGCCGATGCAGCCGATGTTGGCCGACAGGATCACATCGGGCCCGCCTGCGGCAATAGCCGTCAGTTTGCGGTCGCGCAGCTGCAATGCGATATCCGGATGCAGCACGGAATAAGCCCCCGCCGATCCGCAGCACAGATGCTTGTCGGCAAACGGCTGCAAATCGAAACCCAGATCCGCCAGCAACTGCTCGGATAGCGGTCGCAAGCCCTGCCAGTGCTGCAAGGTGCAGGGCGGGTGATACGCGGCCCGCGTGCCGCCGGGTAAACGCGCCCGCAGCTGCGCGGCATGCGGGGCGACAATTTCGGCCACGTCCTTGACGCGCGCAACGATGTCCGCGGCCTTCTGCGCGTACGCGGGATCGTGCTTTAAGTGATGCGCATATTCCTTGACCATGGCGCCGCAGCCGGATGCGTTCATGACGATGGCCTCGATCGTCCCGTCCTGTATCAGCGGCCACCATGCGTCCACATTGGCGCGCATCTGCGCCAACGCGGCGTCCTGCGCATCCAGATGGAAACTGACCGCGCCACAACACCCCGCGCCCGGCGCCAGCCGCGCGCCAATGCCCACGGCATCCAGCACGCGGATGGTGGCCGCGTCGATGGTAGGCATCATGGCCGGCTGCACGCAGCCGGTCAGCATCAGCACCTGGCGCGCATGCCCTGACACAACGGGCAAGGCGCCCGGGTCACGGCGCTCGGGCACCTTGCGCTTGAGCGCCTCGGGCAGCAGGGCGCGCATGGCCTGCCCCGCCTTCATCGCGGGCGCGAACATCGGCGACAACATGGCGCGACGCAACAGGTTTCGCTTGGTCTTGTCGGCCCACGAACGCGGCACGCGCTCGTCCACGATCTTGCGCCCGATATCGATCAGGTGACCATACTGAACGCCCGACGGGCATGTGGTTTCGCAATTGCGGCAGGTCAGGCAACGGTCCAGATGCTGTTGCGTGGACTGCGTGGGCTCGGCGCCTTCCAGCACCTGCTTGATCAGATAGATGCGCCCGCGCGGGCTGTCCAGTTCGTCGCCCAGCACTTGATACGTGGGACAGGTGGCGGTGCAGAAACCGCAATGCACGCAACGCCGCAAGATGGCGTCGGCTTCGTTGCCCAGGTCGGTATCGCGGGCCCAGGATGCCAGGTTGGTTTGCATGCGCTATAGCTCCAGAACCAGGCGGCCGGGGTTGAACAGGCTGGCCGGATCAAGCTCCTGCTTGAGCCGACGCGTGATCGCCGCGACGCCGGGCGCCAGCGGATGAAATACCCCGTCGAGCGGTGGCTTGCCGTTGCCGGGGCGGAACAAGGTGGCATGCCCGCCCAGCCGCGCGGCGACTTCGCGCAGTTCGGTGGCGTCACGTTGGCCGGACAGCCAGCGCTGGCCGCCCCCCCATTCGATCAGCGTGGGCCCCAGGCCCAATGCCGCGGCGGTGGGCGGCAGCGCAAGACGCCACAAAGGCCGGCCGGGGTGAAAAAATGGGTGCGTCTGCTCGCGCAACGAGCGCCACCACACCAAGGCGGCATCCGGCAGCAGCGGGTCTCCGCCGATGACGTGGCGTGCGCTGGCCAGCGCCGGCGGCGCGCCTGACAGCCGCACGTGCATGAGCCCTTCGCCCCCGTCATCATCGCCCGTCCAGCTGGTGGCGGAAATGGGCAACGGCTTGCCGCGCCACAGCGCAAAACTTGCCAGCGCCTGCGCCTGCGTGGCGGGCAGCACCAGCGTCAGTTCTTCCATGGGGCGCGGCACCACCTTCATCGACACATCAAGAATCGCGCCGAAGATGCCGTGCGACCCCGCCAACAAGCGCGACACGTCGTACCCCGCCACGTTCTTCATGACTTCGCCGCCGAACGACAGCATGCGCCCTTCCGAGTCCAGCAGCCGCGTGCCCAGGACAAAGTCGCGCAATGCGCCGGCGCTCATGCGGCGGGGGCCAGACAGGCCCGCCGCCACGCAGCCACCCACGGTCGCCGATTGCGCGAAGTGCGGCGGTTCAAACGCCAGCATCTGCCCGTTCTCGGCCAACACCGCTTCAAGCTCGGCCAAGGGCGTACCGGCGCGCACCGTCACCACCAGCTCGGATGGGTGATAGCTGACGATGCCGCGATACGGCGTCATGTCGAGCAGGCAGTGGCCGTCTTGCGGCGTGACCGGCCGATAGTTGCCGTAGAACGCCTTGCTGCCACCACCCATGACAAACAGCGGCTTGTGGCCGGCACGAGCCGTCATGACCTGGTCGCACAATTCCGACAGGACAAAATCCATAGGGGATGCGTCCTAGAAACGGGCGAGATCGGGGAAACGCAACTCGCCCGCATGGACGTGCATCTTGCCGTATTCGGCGCAGCGGGCCAGCGTGGGAATGACTTTTTCAGGATTCAGCAGGCACGGCGGGTCGAACGCCCGCTTGACCGCCAGGAACGCGTCGAGTTCTTCGCGAGAGAATTGCACGCACATTTGATTTATTTTCTCCATACCCACACCGTGCTCTCCGGTCACGGTGCCTCCTACCTGCACGCACAGCTCAAGAATCGCGGCGCCGAATTTCTCGGCGCGCTCGACCTCGTCCGGCTTGTTCGAATCGAACAGAATCAACGGATGCAAATTGCCGTCTCCCGCATGGAAAACGTTGGCGCATCGCAAGCCGAATTCGTCTTCCATCTGCTCGATGGCGCCCAACACGCGCGCCAGGTGCCGACGCGGAATCGTGCCGTCCATGCAGTAATAATCAGGCGACACGCGGCCAGCCGCCGGGAACGCGTTCTTGCGTCCCGCCCAGAATTTCAGGCGCTCGGCTTCCGACGTGGACACTTGGCAACGCGTTGCGCCGGCATCGCGAAACACCGCTTCCATCCGCGCGATTTCGTGCGCCACCTCGTCAGGGGTGCCGTCCGATTCGCACAGCAGGATGGCCTGGGCGTCCAGGTCATAGCCGGCGCGCACAAAGGGTTCGACCATATGCGTGGCGCGCCGATCCATCATTTCAAGCCCAGCAGGAATCATGCCCGCCGCGATGATCTGCGTGACGGCGTTGCCCGCCGCCTCGACGCTGGAAAAGCTGGCCATCACCACCTGCGCGCAAGCGGGCTTGGGGATCAGCTTGACGGTCACTTCAGTGACCACGCCCAGCATGCCTTCCGATCCGATGAAGATGGACAGCAGGTCCAGCCCCGGCGCGTCGGGAGCCTCGGAGCCCAGCTCGACGATGTCGCCGTCAATGGTGACGACCCGCACGCGCAGCACGTTGTGCACGGTCAGGCCGTACTTCAGGCAATGCACGCCGCCGGAATTTTCGGCCACGTTGCCGCCGATGGAGCAGGCGATCTGGCTGGACGGATCGGGCGCGTAATAAAGGCCATAGGGCGAGGCCGCTTCGGAAATGGCCAGGTTGCGCACGCCGGGCTGCACGATGGCGGTGGCGCTGGCCAGGTCGATATGCTTGATGCGATTGAATTTGGACAAGCCAAGCAGCACGCCCTGGCTATGCGGCATGGCGCCGCCCGACAAGCCGGTGCCTGCGCCACGCGCCACCAGCGGCGCATTCAGCCGCTTGCAGATCCGCATGACGGCTTGCACTTGTTCTTCGGTTTCAGGCAGGGCCACTACGGCCGGCAGCGCGCGATACAACGACAGGCCGTCGCACTCATAGGGACGGGTATCTTCTTCGCGGAACAATACGCAGTGCGCGGGCAACGCGGCCGACAACGCCTCGATGAGCTGCTGCAACGAATAAGGCGCCTGCACTTGTGCCAGGCCGGTTTCGACCAGTGAATTCATGAGCGCAACAATAGCGCGAGCGCACTATGAAAACAGGCCGGGATTTACCCGCATCCACGGGATGAATGCCGTGCCCGACTCGTAACGAGCAGTAATTGTGCGCTGTGCACGCGCAAAAAAGCCGACGGCAATACCGTCGGCTTCAGCGAAGGCAAGTGGCCCGCTTGACGTCTTACCAGGAGACGATCTTGCCCGGGTTCAGGATGTTGTTCGGATCAAAAGCGTGCTTCAGGCTACGCATCAGATCCAGCGCATCGTCGCCGTGCTCTTCCGCCATGAACTGCATTTTGTGCAGGCCCACGCCGTGTTCGCCGGTGCAGGTGCCGTCCGCCGCAATCGCGCGGCGAACCAGGTTGTGGTTGATGGTTTCCGACTCTTCCCATTCCTTCGGGTTGTCGGCGTCCAGCAGCATCAGTACGTGGAAATTGCCGTCGCCCACGTGGCCGACGATGGTGTACGGGAAGCTGGCGCGTTCCAGTTCTTCGACGGTGTCGCGCACGCAATCGGCCAAGCGCGAAATCGGTACGCACACGTCGGTGGTGCTGGCGCGGCAACCGGGGCGTAATTGCAGGCCCGCGAAATAGGCATTGTGGCGTGCCGTCCACAAGCGGCTGCGGTCTTCGGGGCGTTCGGCCCATTCGAAATCCATGCCGCCATGTTCGGCGGTAATTGCCTGCACGGTTTCGGCCTGTTCCTGCACGCCGGCCGGGCTGCCATGGAATTCAAACACCAGCAGCGGCGTTTCGCGCAGGCTCAGCTTGCTGTATTGGTTGACGGACCGCACGCTGGCGGCGTCCATGAATTCCACGCGCGCGATCGGCACACCCATCTGGATGATTTCGATCACGCTTTGCACGGCGTCGTCCAGCGTGGGGAAGTTGCAGACCGCCGCCGACACGGCTTCGGGCTGCGGGTACAGCCGCACGGTGACTTCGGTAATGATGCCCAACGTGCCTTCGCTACCGACGAAGATGCGCGTCAGGTCATAGCCCGCCGACGATTTGCGCGCGCGGCCCGCGGTGCGGATGATGCGGCCGTCGGCCGTCACCACCGTCAACGACATGACGTTTTCGCGCATGGTGCCGTAGCGCACGGCGTTGGTGCCGGATGCGCGCGTGGCGGCCATGCCGCCCAGGCTGGCGTCCGCGCCCGGGTCGATCGGGAAGAACAGGCCGGTGCTGCGAATTTCTTCGTTCAATTGCTTGCGCAGAACGCCGGCCTGCACCGTGGCGGTCAGGTCTTCGGCGTTGATCGCCAACACCTTGTTCATCTGCGACAGGTCCAGGCTGATGCCGCCCTGGATCGCCAGGATGTGGCCTTCCAGCGACGAACCGGCGCCATACGGAATCAACGGAACACGATGTTCATTGCACAGCTTTGCCACCGCGGCCACGTCTTCCGTGCTGTGCGCAAAGACCACGGCGTCGGGCAGCATGGCGGGATACGGGGACTCGTCGCGGCCATGATGCTCGCACACGGCCGAGGATTCAGACAGGCGGTCGCCAAAGCGCGCGCGCAAGGCGTCCAGACAGGCGGCCGGCACCGGACGGCGCAACGTTTCAGCGTGCAAGGGAGCATTCATGATCAGCGTGTTCTCTTGGAATTCGCGGCGGGCGCGGGTTCGTTAATCCGAATATTCTACGCCGCCACGCATGCTGCGCCGCAAACCGCCCCAGGAAGACGGCTTGCGACACGCCGGCGTGACGGGCCGCTTACTTGCCGGAGGTCAGCGCCACGCGGCGGCGTTCGCGCACGGCATGGGCCAGGCGTTCCAGCACGGCAACGGACGCGTCCCAATCGATGCAGCCGTCGGTAATGCTCTGGCCGTATACCAGGGGCTTGCCCGGGACCATGTCCTGACGGCCGCCCAACAGGTGGCTTTCCACCATGACGCCGATCAGCCGGGCGTCGCCCGCTTCCATCTGGCGCGCCACGTCGTCGATCACGCGGGGTTGGTTTTCGGGGTCCTTGCTGCTGTTCGCGTGGCTGGCGTCCACCATGATGCGCTGGGCCAAGCCCGCCTTGGACACGTCCTGGCAGGCGGCGTCCACGCTGGCCGCGTCGTAGTTCGGCGTTTTGCCGCCGCGCAGGATGACGTGGCAGTCCTCGTTGCCGGCGGTGGACACGATCGCCGAATGGCCGCCCTTGGTCACCGACAGGAAATGGTGCGGCTGCGACGCGGCCTTGATCGCGTCGACCGCGATCTTCACATTGCCGTCCGTGCCGTTCTTGAACCCCACCGGACACGACAACCCGGATGCCAGTTCGCGGTGCACCTGGCTTTCCGTCGTGCGTGCCCCGATCGCCCCCCAGGAGACCAGATCCGCGATGTACTGCGGCGTAATCATGTCCAGGAACTCGCAGCCGGCCGGCAAGCCCAGGCTGTTGATATCCAGCAGCAGTTCCCGCGCCACGCGCACGCCCTTGTTGATGTCGAAGCTGCCGTCCAGGTCCGGATCGTTGATCAGGCCTTTCCAGCCCACCGTGGTACGCGGCTTTTCGAAATACACGCGCATCACGATTTCCAGATCGGCGCTGAGGCGGTCACGCACCGGCTTCAAACGCTTCGCATATTCGATGGCGGCGCGCGTGTCGTGAATCGAGCAGGGGCCGATCACGACGATCATGCGGTCGTCCATGCCGTGCAGGATGCGGTGCATGCCCTGGCGTGCGGCGAACACGGTGTCGCCCGCCTCTTTGGTGCATGCAAACTCGCGCATCACGTGCGCGGGCGGATTCAGTTCCTTGATTTCTCGGATGCGAAGGTCGTCGGTATTGTGTGACACGGTACTGCTCCTGGGTTGCCCGCCAACGGGTCCAAATCCGATCGGTGGTTTCCGATCCCGGCGGCACAAAAAAAGCCGCCAGTTCGCTGGCGGCTTTTTTGGGGGGATTCTTTCCAAACTTCAGATTGAGTGCGTCCCTTCCTCCGCCAGCGGCTTCAGAAAACCATAAAAATAAAAGGTAAAGGCGGGGGACGCGAATTTCATGGGAAACGACTCTAGCACAAAACATTCGGGCCGTCACATCGTTTTTTGACGACGGTGGCGGCCCGATTTGACGTTCAGGCGGTACCGCCGACGGTCAGCCCTTCCATGCGCACGGTCGGCATGCCCACGCCCACCGGTACGCTTTGGCCGTCCTTGCCGCAAGTGCCCACGCCGGAATCCAGCTGCAGATCGTTGCCGATCATCGTGACGCGGGTCATGGCGTCGGGGCCGTTGCCGATCAACGTGGCGCCCTTGACCGGGTAGGTCACCTTGCCGTCTTCGATCATGTAGGCCTCGGATGCCGAAAACACGAACTTGCCGCTGGTGATGTCGACCTGGCCGCCGCCGAAATTGACGGCGTACAGGCCGCGCTTGACCGACGACACGATTTCTTCGGCGGGCTTGTCGCCGGCCAGCATGTACGTGTTGGTCATGCGGGGCATCGGCAGATGCGCAAACGATTCGCGGCGGCCGTTGCCGGTGGCGGCGGTTTTCATCAGGCGCGCGTTCAGCGTGTCTTGCATGTAGCCGCGCAGAATGCCGTCTTCGATCAGCACATTGCGCTGCGTGGCATTGCCTTCATCGTCGATGTTGAGCGAACCGCGGCGGTCGGGCAGCGTGCCGTCGTCGACCACGGTGACGCCCTTGGACGCCACGCGCTCGCCGATGCGGCCGGAAAACACGCTGGAGCCCTTGCGGTTGAAATCGCCTTCCAGCCCGTGGCCCACGGCCTCGTGCAGCAGGATGCCGGGCCAGCCGGACCCCAGCACCACCGTCATCTCGCCGGCGGGCGCCGGGCGCGCCTCAAGGTTGACCATGGCTTCATGCACGGCGCGTTCGACGTAGCCTTGCAGCATTTCGTCGGTGAAGTAGGCCAGGCCCAAACGCCCACCGCCGCCGGCATGACCCATCTCGCGGCGGCCGTTGCGTTCGGCGATCACGGTCAGCGACAGGCGCACCAGCGGGCGCACGTCGGCGGCCAGACGGCCGTCGCTGCCCGCCACCAGCACCACGTCATATTCGGCGCCCAGCCCGGCCATCACCTGAATGACATGCGGGTCGCGTGCGCGCGCCATGCGCTCGATGCGTTCTAGCAGCGCCACCTTTTCCGGCGCGCTCAACGTGGCGACGGGGTCGATGTCGGCGTACAGGCTGCGACCCATCTCGGCTTCGACCTGGGCGGCTACCTTGACCTTGCCGGCTCCGCGGCGGGCAATGCCGCGCACAGCGTGAGCCGACGACAGCAACGCGTCGGCCGACAGCGAATCGGAATAGGCGAAGGCGGTTTTCTCGCCGCTGACGGCACGCACGCCGACGCCCTGGCTGATGGAAAAGCTGCCGGTCTTGACGATGCCCTCTTCCAGACTCCATCCCTCGCTGCGCGTGTACTGAAAGTACAGGTCGGCGTAATCGACCTTGTGGGTGAAGATCTCACCCAGGGCGCGCGCCATATCCGCTTCGGTCAGGCCCCAGGGGTCAAGCAAAAGCGATTTGGCGGTGGCAAGGGAAGCGATAGCGGGATCAGTGATTTTCATAGGCTCTATTCAGGGGGCATCGGCGCGGCACGGGCGCACGCGTTGCGTGGATGCACAAGACCGTATCGTACCGCTGACCGGCCCCCCTCGTCCCGACTTTGGCATGACGGCGGCGTCCGAGGGGGTGAAAGATTATTCACGCGTGAATAAATATGGGGCCGTTGGATTAAGTATCAAGTTAAGCGAAACAACTAAATATTGTTTCACCACATAACAGTCCGGATTGCGCCGCCACCCGCGCGGGCCCGTGCCAACGCTCTTGGCATACAAGAATGAGAAATACCGCGGATTGGTCTGACAAGCGTTGATCAAAATGCCGAAACTCGACCCGGAAGACGCCCTAATTCCCCATATCAATCCGCTGATCCGGCAATGCCAAAATGCATAGCAGCCGCATTGCACGCGCACCGAGTGCCAATTCTGTCATCCACTATGGGTCGTAAATGGGGGTTGCGGGACACGCCTTTAAATCGGCAACAGCCGCGAGGATAAATCGGCGGGCCCCCGACACAAACCGCGATTCTTTCGCTAATTGAAACAAATGGCACCGGGAACAGGCCCCGTTTGCGGGATTCGTCCGCCTTGTGAACCAAATCCGCGCTTGTTTCAAATCGTCCTAGATTTGGGAATATCCTTCCCAAAAGTTGTTCCCGGCCAAAGCCCGCATACCGACAGGCCTTGCGGCTCTTTTGATACAAAGTAATTAGCTCGAAAATAGAGAAGTCAAGCCGCAATTTATGTATTATGCGAAGCACAACAATTAAACATTACTTCGCCGGCGATTAAAGCAGTTCCATAATCAGGAATAAACCATGGCCCGAGAAACATACGCAGCTCTGCAAGCAAAGATCGAGAAGGAAATCAACAAGCTTCAAAAGAAGGCGGAAGTCCTCCAAACGAAGCGTCGCAAGCCCGTGATCACGTCCATCATCACGTCCATGCGCGAATACGACATCACCCCGGAAGAGATCATTGCGGCATACGGTTCGGGCAAGCCCGCCCGCGTGGCGCCTGGTGGCCGCCGCAAGGCTGGCGCGGCTGCGCGTCCCGCCACGGCTGCCAAGCGTGCCGTTGCCCCGAAGTATCGTCACCCGCAAACGGGCGAAACCTGGAGCGGCCGTGGCAAAGCCCCGCGCTGGCTCGCCGCTGAAGAAGCCGGCGGCGCGACACGCGACAGCTTTCTTATCAAAGAATAAAACCTATTCTGTAGTAAGAAATAAATCGGCGCACCAATCTGGTGCGCCGATTTATTTTGAAATTCAGCGCCAAAGCGCCGTCAAGGCTTACTGAAGCGGGAACTGAATTTCGCGTTCCGCCCCATTATTGCCGGGGAAATTGTCGAATATCGCGCGTACCAGATAGGGCATGGTGCGCATGAAATCATCGCCCTGACTAAGTATGAAGGCCGTCGACCGGTAAACCTCGGCACCCCCACGTTGGGTGTCCCGAATCTTCAAGCTCAGTGTGTTGCGTTGCACCGCCATGGGCACATCCACCCATTCCGGCCCCCAGTACCCATAGGCGCCGCCCCAGGGACGAGGCCCGTAAAAGCCGCCATATCCGCCATAGCCATAGCCGCCATAGAAGTACGGATCGTAGGCCCGGCGCACCATTACCTGGGTCTGGCTGGTGCCATAGGTAAATGACACATCGAAGCGCCCCTTGGCACCGGGCTGGGCTTCGACCAAACCGGTTGCGCCGATGCCGGCGCGCACCATGTCCTGATAGGACTGGTATTCCAGATTATTCAGTTGATTCGGGTCCGCAGCCACGAATTGGTAAGTCTGTCCTTCAACGCCGGCGGGCCATTGCTGGAACGAAGTCACTCGCGCGGAAACGGACGGCGCGGCACAACCGGCCAGTGCCAGCGTTGCCGCGACGGCCGTTAATCCTGCCCAACGGCCCACACTGAACAACGACTTTCGGAACATTTTGCGACTCCTGTTGCGCGCGACGGCGCCATCATACTGAGCTTTGACTATGCCCACGGCAAAAAGTTTGCCGTAGTCCGCACGCCCCAGACTGCGCGCCGCGCCCACCCACTACAATAGACCCCTCGTTCAAACCAGGACTGCAACTCCATGCGCACCGACACGCCCATTACCGTTTATCGCAAGGATTACCAGCCCTACCCCTACGACATTCCCGAAGTCGCTTTGGCCTTCGACCTGGCGCCGGACGCCACCGAAGTGCGCTGCACGATGCACGTGCAACGCAAGCCCGGCGCCAGCGCCGACGCCGCCTTGATCCTGGACGGAGAAGACCTGGAACTCGTGTCGGTAGCGGTCAACGGCGCCACACTGGACGCCGACGCCTATCACCTGTCCGAGCACAGCCTGGCCATTTACGGCCTGCCCGCCGACGCCACGGTCGACGTCGTCAGTCGCTGCAATCCTTCCGCCAACTCCACGCTGATGGGCCTGTATGTGTCCGGCGGCAATTTCTTCACGCAATGCGAGGCCGAGGGCTTTCGCCGCATCACCTGGTTTGCCGACCGCCCCGACGTGATGTCGCGCTACCGCGTGACGCTGCGCGCGCAACCGCAATACCCCGTGCTGCTGTCCAACGGCAACCTGATGGCATCGCGCCAGTTGCCCGACGGCCGCAACGAAGTCGAATGGGAAGACCCGTTCCCCAAGCCCTGCTACCTGTTTGCGCTGGTGGCCGGCAACCTGACGCACCGTGAAACCACCGTCAAGACGGCCAGTGGCCGCGACGTGCTGCTTCAGGTGTACAGCGACCCCGGCTCTGAAACCAAGACCGAATGGGCTCTGGATTCGCTGGTGCGCGCGCTGCGCTGGGATGAGACCCGCTTCGGCCTGGAATTGGATCTGGACCGCTTCATGATCGTCGCCGTCCATGACTTCAACATGGGCGCGATGGAAAACAAGGGCTTGAATATCTTCAACGCCGCCTACGTGCTGGCCGACGCCGACAGCGCCACCGACGCCAACTACGAAGGCATCGAATCCGTCATCGGCCATGAATACTTCCACAACTGGACGGGCAACCGCGTCACGTGCCGCGATTGGTTCCAGCTGAGCCTGAAAGAAGGGCTGACGGTTTTCCGTGACCAGGAATTCAGCGCCGACATGATGGCGCACGACATGGATGCCGCCGCCGCCACCAGCGCGCGCGCCGTCAAGCGTATCGATGACGTGGTAGCCCTGCGCGCCGCCCAGTTCCCGGAAGATGCCGGCCCCATGGCCCACCCCATCCGCCCCGAGAGCTACCAGGAAATCGGCAACTTCTATACGGCAACCGTGTACGAGAAAGGCGCCGAAGTCATCCGCATGCAGCACACGCTGCTGGGCGAAGAGGGTTTCCGCGCCGGCATGGACGAGTATTTTCGCCGCCACGACGGCCAGGCCGTCACCTGCGACGACTTTGTCGACGCCATGGAATCCGTCTATGTGCGCCAGCACCCGGGCCGCGACCTGTCGGTGTTCCGCCGCTGGTACCGTCAGGCCGGCACGCCGCGCGTGGCCGTCAAGCTTGAACACGATGCCGCCACCCGCCGCTGCACGGTCACGCTGACCCAGCAATGCCAGCCCGTGGGCGTCGAGAAAAAAGCCGGCGCCGACTACGTCAAGGCGCCGTACCACATCCCGTTTGCGATCGGCCTTCTGGACCAGGACGGCCACGCGCTGCCGCTGCGTCACGACGGCGCCACCCGCGACACCGCCCTGCTGGAACTGACCACGCCCACCCAGCAATGGGTGTTCGAAGATATCGCCGAGCGGCCCGTGCCGTCGTTGTTGCGCGATTTCTCGGCCCCCGTCATCGTCGACTACGACTGGACCGACGAAGAACTGGCGCTGCTGTCCGCGCATGACACCAACCCCTTTGCCCGCTGGGAAGCCGGCCAGGAACTGGCCACGCGCCAGATCCTTGCCTTGGCCGAAGCCCGCCAGGCCGGGCGCACGCTGCACGCGGACGCCGCATTCATCAACGCGTGGCGCGCACTGCTGACCGACCCGGCCCTGGACGCCGCCTATCGCGCACGCGCGCTGGCCCTGCCGTCCGAGAAGACGCTGGCCGAACGCATGCAGGCAGTGGACCCGCCCGCGCTGGCCGTGGCCCGGGACTTCCTGCGCGCCGAACTCGGCCGTCAACTGGCCACGGAATTGCGCCAGACGTTCGAACAGAACCAGACGCCGGGCGAATACAGCCCCGCGCCGGTGCCAGCCGGCAAGCGCGCCCTGAAGAATCTGGCCTTGAGCCATCTGCTGGCGGCCGGCGAACACGACGCCCAGCGTCTGGCCGAGCATCAGTACGAGCACGCCGGCAACATGACCGACAGCATGGCCGCGCTGTCCGCGCTGATCAATTACGGCCAGGGCGACTTCCCGCAGGAAGCGCTGGCGGCGTTCTATGACAAGTGGCGCGACAACCCGCTGGTAGTAGACAAGTGGTTTGCCTTGCAGGCGGCCGCGCGTTCGACCACGGTGCATACCGCCCGCGAACTCATGACGCACCCCGCCTTCACGTTGCGCAACCCCAACCGCGCCCGCGCGCTGATTTTCCAGTTCTGCCTGAACAATGCGCGCGGCATGCATCACCCGGATGGTTCCGGTTATGCGTTCTGGGCCGAGCAGGTGCTGGCGCTGGACGCTCTGAACCCCGAAGTCGCGGCCAGGCTGGCGCGCGCGCTGGACAACTGGTCGCGCTTCGTGCCGGCCCTGCGCACGCCCATGCAGGCCGCGCTGCAACAAGTGCGCGCCCATGCAGGGCTGTCGCGCAACGTGCAGGAAATCGTATCCAAGGCTTTAGAATTCGCAGCATAGGGAGACCCTCTTGAAACGTAAAACACTTACTCAATACCTGGTGGAGCAACAACGCTCTGCCCAAGCCCTGGCGCCGGAAGTCCGGCTGCTGATCGAAGTGGTCGCGCGCGCCTGCAAGGCGATTAGCCACGCCGTCAGCAAGGGCGCGCTGGGCGGCGTCCTGGGCAGCCTGGAAAGCGAAAACGTCCAAGGCGAAGTGCAGAAGAAGCTGGACGTCCTGTCCAACGAAATCCTGCTTGAAGCCAACGAATGGGGCGGCCACCTGGCGGCCATGGCCTCGGAAGAAATGGAGACCATCCATTTGATTCCGAACCGCTACCCCAAGGGCGAATACCTGCTGTTGTTCGATCCCCTGGATGGTTCGTCCAACATCGACGTCAACGTCTCCATCGGCACCATCTTCTCGGTGCTGCAAGCCCCGCACAACGTGTCGGGCGCTCCGGTCTGCGAAGACGATTTCCTGCAACCCGGCAACAAGCAGGTCGTGGCCGGTTATGCCGTCTATGGCCCGCAGACCATGCTGGTGCTGACCATCGGCAACGGCGTGGTCGGCTTCACGCTGGACCGCGAGATGGGCTCGTGGGTGCTCACGCACGAGAATATCCGCGTGCCGGAAGACACCAAGGAATTCGCCATCAACATGTCGAACAGCCGCCACTGGGCACCGCCCGTCAAGCGCTACGTCGACGATTGCCTGGCCGGCACCACGGGCCCCCTGGGCAAGGACTACAACATGCGCTGGATCGCCTCGATGGTGGCAGACGTGCATCGCATCCTGACCCGTGGCGGCATCTTCATGTACCCCTGGGATGCCCGCGAACCCGGCAAGGCCGGCAAGCTGCGCCTGATGTATGAAGCCAACCCGATGAGCTTCCTGGTCGAACAGGCCGGCGGCGCCGCGATCAACGGCGTCCAGCGCATCATGGACATCCAGCCGGACAAACTGCACCAGCGCGTCAGCGTGATCCTGGGCTCGAAGAACGAAGTGGAACGTGTGGGCCGCTACCACGCCGAAGAAGCGGCGAAGTAATGCCGCGCTGAAAAGCAAAACGCGGAAAGCAAAAAGCCCCTTGATTGCTCAAGGGGCTTTTTTTATTGCGCTCGGGGCGCAACGGCGGTCACTTGACCTCTTCGATGGACTTTACGTCGTCCTTGTTGATCTGGACTTTCTTGCCGTCCTTGTCGTATTCATACATGCCGGACTTTTTGTCGTAAGACGGCGAATCGGGCGTCACGGTCGAGCTACCGTCCCGTTGCTGAATGACCGAGGGCGACGAGCATCCGGCCAGCACCCCAACTCCGGTCACCACCAGGGCCAACGTCATGGTCTTCAGGTTCATGGGCGTGTTCTCCAAGTGTGAATAGGTGATCCCACTGTATCGGGAACCTGGCCCCGATATCGTGTCGGGTTGTCGGCAAATTGCGAAAGAACGTAAACCCGGCAACCCACATCGTAAAAAAACCCCTCACGGGCCAGCCCGTGAGGGGTTTTACGCTTACATAAACCGCAAGCCGTTACAGGTCGGCGCAGGGGTTCAGACCTTGGCGTTGGCCTCGATGAAGCGGCGCACCTCGGCCATCGTGCAGTCCATGACCTGTACCCGCTGCGGCAGCGACTCCAGGTTGGCCAGGTTGCCCGGCGGCGTGGCCGGCCGGCCCAGCGCCTCTTCGATGGTTTCGGAGAACTTGGCCGGCAAGGCCGTTTCCAGCACCAGCATCGGCACGCCGGGCTCGACGAAGTCGCGCGCCACCTTCACGCCATCGGCGGTGTGCGGATCGACCAGCACGCCGGTCTCGTCGTACAAGGACCGGATGGTGGCCAGGCGCGCCTCGTGCGAGCTTTGGCCGGAAACGAAGCCGTAGCGCGATTCGAACTGCGGCTTCAGGTCGGACAAGTCAAACGAACCGTCTTGCGCCAAGGTCGTCCACAGCGCCTTCACGCGGGAGGCGTCGCGGCCCACCAGGTCGAAAACGAAGCGTTCGAAGTTGGACGCGCGCGAAATATCCATCGACGGACTGGACGTGGCGTACGTCTGCTCGGCCGGACGCGGGCGGTAGATGCCCGTGCGGAAGAACTCTTCCAGCACGTTGTTTTCGTTCGTGGCCAGCACCAGGCGGCGCACCGGCAAGCCCATGCTGCGCGCGATGTGGCCCGACAGGATGTTGCCGAAGTTGCCCGACGGCACCGCAAACGAGACCTGCTGGCCCGGCTTGTCGGTGGCGCGCAACCAGCCGTGGAAGTAGTACACAACCTGGGCGGCGATGCGCGCCCAGTTGATCGAGTTGACGGCGCCCAGGCGGTACTTCGTCTTGAAACCCAGGTCGCTGGCCAGCGCCTTGACGATGTCCTGCGCTTCGTCGAACACGCCGCGCACCGCGATGTTGTGGATGTTTTCGTCTTGCAGCGAATACATCTGTGCGCGCTGGAAGGCGCTCATGCGGCCATGCGGCGACAGCATGAACACGGCCACGCCCTGCTTGCCGCGCAATGCGTATTCGGCCGCCGAGCCCGTGTCGCCCGAGGTCGCGCCCAGGATGTTCAAGGTGGTGCCGCGCTTGGCCAGCGTGTATTCAAAGACCTGGCCCAGGAACTGCATGGCCATGTCCTTGAACGCCAGCGTCGGCCCCTCGGACAAGCCCAGCAGCGACAGGCCACCGTCCAGGGGGCGCAGCGGCACGATATCTTCGCTGTTGAAGATCTCTTGCGTGTAGGCCGCGCGCGTCAGGCGGCGCAGGTCTTCGGCGGGAATGTCGGTGGCAAACAGTGACAGCACTTCGAACGCCAGGTCGGCGTAGGACAAGCCGCGCCACGATTCCAGCGTTTGCTCGGACACCTGCGGCAGTTGTTCCGGCACGGCCAGGCCGCCGTCGGGCGCCAGGCCTTCCAGCAGGATGTCGGAAAAGGGCTGGGCGGCCATGCCGCCTCGGGTCGAGACGTATTTCATGTCAGGTTCTCCACGCGCAAACGGGTGACCTTGGACCGCACGAACGGCATCGCTTCGATGCGCTCGATGGCCTGATTGATGTTGCCTTCCACGGCTTCATGCGTCAGGAAGATGATGTCGGCGCCGCCGATGTGCGAGGGCTGCTGGATCATCGAACCGATCGAGATCGAGCGGTCGGCCAGAATACGGGCGATGTCGGCCAGCACGCCCGGCTGATCGTCCACGCGCAGGCGCAGGTAATACGACGTGCTGACCAGTTCGATCGGCAGGATCGGCGTGTCGGACATGGCATCGGGCTGGAACGCCAGATGCGGCACGCGGTTGCCTGGGTCGGCGGTGTGCAGGCGCGTCACGTCGACCAGGTCAGCCACCACGGCAGATGCGGTGGGCTCTTCGCCCGCGCCCTGGCCGTAATACAGCGTGGGGCCGACGGCATCGCCCTTGACCAGCACGGCGTTCATCGCGCCTTCGACATTGGCCAGCAGGCGCTCGGACGGCACCAGCGCGGGATGCACGCGCAGTTCGATGCCGTCGGGACGACGCTTGGTCACGCCCAGCAGCTTGATGCGGTAGCCCAGGCGCTCGGCATGTTCGATATCTTCGGCGGCCAGCTGCGAGATGCCTTCGATGTAGGCGCGGTCAAATTGCACCGGCACGCCAAAGGCCAGCGAGGCCAGCAGCGTCAGCTTGTGCGCGGCGTCCACGCCTTCGACGTCGAACGTGGGGTCGGCTTCGGCGTAGCCCAGGCGCTGGGCTTCGGCCAGCACGTCGGCGAACGGCAACCCGCGCGAGCGCATTTCCGACAGGATGAAGTTGGTGGTGCCGTTGATAATGCCCGCCACCCACTGGATGCGGTTGGCCGTCAGGCCTTCGCGTATCGCCTTGATGATGGGGATGCCGCCGGCCACCGCGGCTTCGAACGTAACCATCACGCCGCGCTCGTACGCAGCGGCGAAGATCTCGTTGCCATGCTTGGCCAGCAGCGCCTTGTTGGCGGTGACGACATGCTTGCCGTTGGCGATGGCCTGCATCACCAGTTCCAGCGCCAGCGTGTCGCCGCCGATCAGTTCAACCACGATGTCGATTTCGGGGTCGCAAACCAGCGCATGGACGTCGGTATCGACCAGGATCGAGTCACCCACGCGGGCGCGCGCCTTGGCCACATCGCGCACGGCGGCGCGGGTGACTTCGATGCGGCGGCCGGCGCGACGCGCGATTTCTTCCGCGTTGCGCGACAGCACGGTCCACGTGCCGCCGCCAACAACGCCAAGACCAAGCAGGCCCACCTTCATGGGACGCATCGCGCCGCCCTCGGGGGCTTGCGCGGCGGGTGAGCGTTCAGGGGTATTCATTTCAGCAATCCGTCCTTGCGGAACATATCTTTGATGCCGCGCACCGCTTGGCGGGTGCGCTGCTCGTTTTCGATAAGAGCGAAGCGTACGTAGTCGTCGCCATACTCGCCGAAGCCGATCCCGGGGGACACGGCCACTTTCGCATCCGACAGGACACGCTTGGCAAATTCCAAAGAGCCCATCGCCCGGTAGGGCTCGGGGATCTGCGCCCAGATATACATGGACGCCTTGGGAATTTCCACATTCCAACCTGCTTCGTGCAGGCCGCGCACGAGCACGTCGCGGCGGCTTTGGTATTGGGCCACGATCTCGCTCACGCAATCCTGCGGGCCGTCCAGGGCGGCGATGGACGCCACCTGGATCGGCGTGAACGTACCGTAGTCGTGATAGCTCTTGATGCGCGCCAGCGCGTTGACCAGCTCGCGGTTGCCCACCATGTAGCCGATGCGCCAGCCCGCCATGTTGTAGCTCTTGCTCATCGTGAAGAACTCGACGGCCACATCGCGCGCGCCCGGCACCTGCATGATGGACGGCGCCACGTAGCCGTCGAACGTGATGTCGGCGTAGGCCAGGTCATGCACGACCAGGATGTCGTGTTCCTTGGCCAACGCCACCACGCGTTCGAAGAACGACAGGTCCACGCACTGTGCGGTCGGGTTGCTGGGAAAGCCCAGCACCATCATCTTGGGCTTCGGGATGGATTCGCGCACCGCGCGTTCCAGCTCTTCGAAGAAATCGACGCCGGGCGTCATGCGCACCGAGCGGATGTTGGCGCCGGCAATCACCGCGCCATAGATGTGGATCGGGTAGCTGGGGTTGGGCACCAGCACCGTGTCGCCGCGATCCAGCGTGGCCAGCATCAAGTGGGCCAGGCCTTCTTTGGAGCCGATGGTGACGATGGCTTCGGAATCCGGATCGAACTCCACCGCGTAGCGGCGCTGGTACCAATCACAGATCGCCTTGCGCAGACGCGGAATGCCCTTGGACACCGAATAGCCGTGGGTGGTGGGACGCGACGTGGCCTCCACCATCTTGTCGACGATGTGCTTGGGGGTGGCACCGTCCGGGTTGCCCATGGACATGTCGATGATGTCCTCGCCCCGCCGCCGCGCCGCCATCTTGAGCTCGCCAGTAATGTTGAAAACGTACGGGGGCAAACGCTCGATGCGAGAGAACTTCCTCATGATGGGAATCCTTAGGGGCGGAAAGGGCGAAAAAACCAGGGCGCGGTCGCGCGAAGGGGAAAGGGGCTTAAAGCCGCGCCAGCACACGATTGCAGCGCAGCAAAACCCTGTAATCTAGCGCAACGACGGCCATGCGGCAAATGGGGCAAAAACGGGTCCGTTTCCCCATTGAAAAGACAGGCTTTTTTTGCCCTGTTCATACGCGCCAAAAACCACGTTGTTGCAAGGCAGGGAATCCGCTTATACCGTCAAGCAACGAAGCCCCCAACACTGCAACCCATGGCGAGTTTGATGCGCTATCATCAAGCCCATAAAGCCGGAGTTTTTATTGAAGCTGCATACTGATCCTGCGACGGCCGCCCTGAACACCGTGACTGCTTACGGTGAGGGGTATATCGAGGTCAACCAAGTTCGTTTTTCCTCGTCGGTCGCATTTGGCCCCGAAGGCGAAGTTACCGAATGGCCTGTTGACTCGCCGGCCGACATCACCTCTACCCTGTTGCACCAGGCGGCCGGTTTGACCGAGCCCGTCCGCGACCCGATGGCTTTTCTGGATGAACCGGAAGCCAGCCCCAGCCGCCCGGCCAATGCGCCCGAGGTATTGCTGGTAGGCACGGGCGCCCGGCAACAGTTCCTGCGTCCCGAAGTGTTGCGTCCCCTGTTGGCCATGGGAATCGGCGTCGAGATCATGGACACGCACGCCGCCTCTCGCACCTACAACATCCTGATGGCGGAGGGCCGGCGCGTGGTCGTCGCCCTCATCCCACCCAATGGAGATCCACAGAAATGACGCCCAGCATCGGCAAGCCCGCCCCGCAATTCACCGCGGAAAGCACGATTGGTCCGATCAGCCTGGAACAATGCCAGGGCCGTGCCGTGATCCTGTATTTTTACCCCAAGGACAACACGCCTGGCTGCACCACCGAAAGCCAGGACTTCCGCGACCTGCACGCCGACTTCCTGGCGGCCAGCGCGGTGGTCATCGGAATCTCGCGCGACTCGCTCAAGTCGCATGAGAACTTCAAGGCCAAGTACGAACTTCCTTTCCCGCTCATCTCCGACGCCGACGAAACCGTGTGCAATCTGTTCGGCGTCATCAAGCAGAAGAATATGTACGGCAAGCAGGTGCGAGGCATCGAGCGCAGCACCTTTTTGATCGACGCCTATGGCGTGCTGGTGCAGGAGTGGCGCGGGGTGAAGGTCCCGGGCCACGCCAAGGAAGTCCTGCAGGCCGCGAAAAGTATCGGTTAGCCGTACAGGAATACCCGTCAGGCGCTATTGCCGGCCCACCCTGGAGAGTGACGCATATGCCGCTTCCGAAGTTGCCCACCCGCCCCGCAGCCATCCTGACCTTCCCCTCGGGCGAATCCGCCCGGGCGCAGGCCCGCACCACCAAGACTGCCGCTGCGCAGTCCAGCACCCAAGCCGCGCTTGCCGACGACGATGACGAGCTGCTTGTGCAGCCCGAACTTGACGGCATGGCCGAGCCGGCACGCAAGGCGCAGATCCCCGCGCCCGCCCGCCAGGTTCCTCCGCCCGCCCCCGCCGCCCCTGCGA